>JBEBVQ010000006.1:0-19584 GCA_040392625.1 Taibaiella soli
GGCATTAGCTGATCAGCACATCAGCCAATTAACTCATTAAATTGATGATTTTTCCGTTCAATTTTGACAATTGCTGATCCAAGTGTTACCTTTGCGCGAAATTTGACAAATTCTTCTTCTTTATAATAATTCAGGAATATGCCCAACGTTGGTAAAATAAAGCAGATCATCGGTCCCGTAGTGGACGTGCACTTTACGGGTGACAATAAGTTGCCTGAGATCTATAACGCCCTCGAACTCACACGGGAAAATGGTGACAAGCTCGTGCTTGAAGTGCAGCAGCATCTTGGAGAAGACAGCGTGCGTACGGTAGCCATGGACGGTACAGAAGGCCTGGTCCGCGGTATGGAGGTGACGGATACCGGTAAGGCGATTGCCATGCCGACAGGAGAGCAGATCAATGGCCGCCTGTTTAATGTAACCGGTGATGCGATCGACGGATTGCCGGCGCCCGACAAGTCAAACGCCCGCCCCATTCATGCCAAACCTCCCAAGTTTGAAGACCTGAGCACTTCTACGGAAATACTTTATACGGGTATTAAGGTTATTGACCTGATTGAGCCCTATGCAAAAGGTGGTAAGATCGGGCTGTTCGGCGGTGCCGGTGTGGGTAAAACCGTACTGATCCAGGAACTGATCAACAACATCGCAAAAGGTCACGGCGGCCTGTCTGTGTTTGCCGGTGTGGGAGAGCGTACACGTGAAGGGAATGACCTGATGCGCGAAATGATCGAAGCAGGCATCGTGAAGTATGGAGAGAAATTTAAAGAAAGTATGGAGGAAGGCGGTTGGGATCTGAGCGCCGTTGATATGGAAGAACTGAAGGATTCCAAGGCCACCTTTGTATTCGGACAAATGAACGAACCCCCCGGAGCGCGTGCGCGTGTGGCTTTGTCCGGCCTTACGATGGCCGAATATTTCCGTGACGGCGATGGCGCCGGTAAAGGAAAGGACATCCTGTTCTTCGTGGATAATATCTTCCGTTTTACCCAGGCCGGTTCGGAAGTATCGGCGCTGCTGGGGCGGATGCCGTCCGCGGTGGGTTATCAGCCTACGCTCGCTACCGAAATGGGACTGATGCAGGAGCGGATCACTTCTACCAAGAATGGTTCTATTACTTCTGTACAGGCGGTGTATGTACCGGCGGATGACCTTACCGACCCCGCGCCGGCAACGACATTTGCCCACCTTGACGCCACTACGGTACTGAGCCGTAAAATCTCGGATCTGGGTATTTATCCGGCGGTGGATCCGCTTGATTCTACTTCCCGTATCCTGACGCCGGCTATCGTGGGTGAAGAGCATTATAATTGCGCCAACCGTGTAAAGCTCATTCTCCAGCGTTATAAGGAATTGCAGGATATCATCGCCATCCTCGGTATGGATGAGTTGAGCGAGGACGATAAGCTCACCGTATCCCGCGCGCGCAGGGTACAGCGCTTCCTCTCGCAGCCATTCCACGTGGCCGAACAGTTTACCGGTCTCAAAGGTGTGCTGGTTCCGATCGAGGAAACCATCCGCGGCTTTAACATGATCATGGACGGTGAGGTGGATGAATACCCGGAAGCGGCATTTAACTTGGTGGGTTCAATCGACGATGCCATCGCTAAGGGTAAGAAGCTGATCGAAATGGCCAGAAACTAAGGTTTGTAATTTCAGCCGGCTTATTCATCAACATTAAGAACATGCAGTTAGAAATATTATCACCCGAACGCAAAATATTCAGCGGCAACGTGTATGGCGTTCAACTGCCTGGTACGGAAGGCTCTTTTGAGATCCTTGAAAACCACGCGCCTATGATCGCTTCGCTGGGTAAAGGGAAAATGAAGATCATAAAAGACCGTAGCCAGACGGATATGTATGAAATATCCGCCGGATTTGTGGAAATACTGAATAACAAGGCAACAGTACTTATTGAAGGCGCCACGGCGCTGGACTGATCTGCGGCCGGACCGGCTCCTGATGGAACCGGACAGGTGTTGAAACTGAATGAAAGCGTTATACGATGCTTATGATTCACGGATCAGCACCTGTTTTATTTCCACCAGACAGGAAAAGCAGGAGCCGGCGGCTCCTTTTTAAAAAACAAATCACCCCTGCTGCTACAAACAGGGGGAATTGATTACTTTTGAGACCTGATCAAGTTAACTGTATAGAAAGATAAAGATATGGCCGAAGTGATCCGTATGCCGTTGCTCAGCGATACGATGAAAGAAGGCGTAATAGCCGCCTGGCATAAAAAAGTAGGAGATACTGTAAAGTCTGATGATGTACTGGCAGATGTCGAAACAGACAAAGCCACGATGGAAGTCGTACCCTATGTCGATGGAACGTTGTTGTACCTGGGCGTAGAGCAGGGGAAGGCGGCGAAGGTCAATGATATCATCGCTATTATCGGCAAGCCGGGAGAAGACTACCAGGCTCTGCTCAAAGAAGAAACGCCTGCATCACAACCGGAGCAAGAGGCAAAGCCCGCTTCTTCAGAAGAAGACAGCCGTCCGGCAGAAGCTGAAAAGGCTCCCGAAAAGTCTGCTTCCCGCAAGGCCACACCGAAGCCGGGAGATGCAACAGTGATCCGTATGCCGCTGCTGAGCGATACGATGAAAGAAGGCAAGATTGTATCGTGGCTGAAAAAAGTAGGCGACCCCATAAAAAGCGATGATGTGCTGGCAGAAGTGGAAACGGATAAGGCCACTATGGAAATCGTGCCTTATGTAGATGGCACACTGCTTTACATTGGTGTGGAAGCAGGGCAAGCGGCAAAAATCAACGAGATTATTGCAATTGTTGGCAAGGAAGGAACGGATATCGAGCCTTACCTGGAAGAAGATGCAGGTGAAGAAACATCCGAAGAAACAAGAGCATCCGGCCAGGATAAAGACGCGGCTCAGGCTTCATCTGCCGCACCTGCACAAAAAGAGCAGGAAGCGCCGGCAGTATCAGGCGATGAACGTGTTAAGATCTCACCGCTGGCCCGCCGCCTTGCACAGGAAAAAGGTATTGATATCAGCGGGCTGAAAGGCAGTGGTGACGGTGGCCGCATCATCAAGCGGGATGTGGACGAATATAAGCCTGCTGCAAAGGCGACAGTGACGGAGAAAGCTTCCGGCGCTGCTCCGCAATCATTTGTGCCCTCGGGTACCGAAGGGTATCAGGATATTCCTTTGTCGCAAATGCGCAGGGTGATTGCCCAGCGCTTGTCGGAGAGTAAATTCAATGCGCCGCATTTTTACCTGCGAATGACGATCACGATGGATAAGGCCATTGAAGCACGGAAGCATATTAATGAGCTGTCGCCGGTGAAGGTTTCCTTTAATGACCTGATCATCAAGGCTGCGGCTATGGCGCTGCGGCAGCATCCCGAAGTAAACAGCGCCTGGATGGGTGATTTTGTCCGCCGGTTCGGACATATACATGTGGGTACTGCAGTTGCCGTTGATGAAGGTTTGATCGTGCCTGTTATTCGTTTTGCCGATCAGAAATCATTATCGCAGATCGCGGCAGATGCATCTGCGCTGATAGAAAAGGCCCGCAATAAAAAATTACAGCCGCCGGAATTTACCGGTAATACATTTACCATCTCCAACCTGGGGATGATGGATATCGATGAATTTACGGCCATCATCAATCCACCCGATAGCTGTATCCTGGCTGTCGGCAAGATTGCCGCGACTCCGGTTGTGGAAAACGGAGCGGTTGTGGTGCGCCAGTTGCTGAAGCTTACGCTCAGTTGCGACCACAGGGTAGTGGACGGCGCTACAGGCGCCCGGTTTATGCAGACGCTTAAGGCATATCTGGAGAATCCGGTCACTATGCTGGTGTAATCCGCTCATCTTATTTCTTATATACTTACTACATGATGAGGTTGTCTCAAGTGCATCATTTACTGTCAGTCTGCGGAGTCGAAGATGAAATGTACTGTAGTTTAATGACATGCACATTTCGACTCCGGTCAATGTGACAGCGGGCCGGCACTTTTGAGACAACCTCTACACATGACAATAACAACAAACAATTTTACCGCAGATCCACCACCTCTACCCCCGGGTGTTCCTTTTCGTTGAATGTGAAATGGCTGTCGCTGATGCTGGCATCTGCCGTAAAACCACTGATCTCGTATTTGTATTTATTCCCGTTTTTTTCCCAGATATTACCACCGGTGATGGTTTTTGTTGCCTTGTCGATGGCCAGTTCTATTTTGCTGAATTGTTTATCTCCGGAGACAGGGGTCATTTCGATCACATCGCAGTCCTTACCGTTTACCTTACGCTGACCGGCATATTTATAACGATATTCTTTGTCGTAGAAATTGGTAAACAATTTCGCGGGCGACAGGGTTTGTTCATCCGGATTGTAAGTACTTACCTGCACTTCGTTTATATCCTTCATCCAGGTCCATACGGTTTTGTTGTCGCAGATTATCTCCTGTCCGCCCAACGATACGCGGTATTTCTGTCCCTTCATGGCAAAAGACCCTTTTTTAGTATCATTTACTTTTCCGTTGGCGCCGGTAAGATGCAAGGCAAAATTGGCTTTGAGCGATTTTAACCCGCCTATTTTCTTACTTACAGCCTCCAGGATCTCTTTGGCCTTCTTGTCTTGCTGCTGGGCAGAAGAAACGGTCACATTACACAGGATCAGGGCCAGGGAGAGAATCAATAACTTTTTCATTAGTGGTTTTTATTTATTTAATGTGTTAAATGTGTCGGGTGTGTTCGTGCGTTCTTCACATTTTATAGGACGAAGGATTACCCATTTACCATTCATCATTCATCATTCATCATTCATCATTCATCATTCATCATTCATCATTCATCAAAGCATTTCGTTCAAAAACTGTTCCAGTTCGATTTCGGTGTGAAATAGCACTTCTCTCGGCTTGCTGCCTGCCGCAGGGCCAACGATGCCGGCGGCTTCCAGTTGATCCATGATCCGCCCCGCGCGGTTATAGCCGAGGTTGAACCGGCGCTGGAGATTGGAGGTGGATCCGTTTTGCGTCTGTACTACGGCACGGGCGCAGTCTTCAAATAATTTATCGCGATTGGTAAGGTCAATGTTTTTACCGTTGCTTTCCGCATCGTCGCCGTCGTATTCCGGCAGTTCAAAGGCTGATGGGTAGCCGCGTTGAGCGCCTATGAATGCTGCTATCTGCTCTACTTCGGGCGTATCTACGAACGCGCACTGCAGGCGGAGCAGCTCGCTGCCGTGAGATACCAGCATATCGCCCCGGCCAACCAACTGCTCGGCGCCACCGGTATCCAGGATGGTACGTGAATCCACTTTTGCGGATACCTTGAATGCGATCCGTGCCGGGAAGTTGGCTTTGATGGTACCGGTGATCACATTCACCGAAGGCCGCTGTGTGGCGATGATCAGGTGAATACCTACGGCACGGGCAAGCTGTGCCAGACGCGCGATCGGCACTTCTACCTCTTTGCCTGCTGTCATGATCAGGTCGGCAAACTCATCTACCACCAGCACGATGAAAGGCAGATATTTGTGCCCGTTGACCGGATTAAGGCGGCGTTTGATGAATTTCTCGTTGTACTCCTTGATGTTGCGCGCCCCGGCTTCCTTGAGCAGCTCATATCTATTATCCATTTCAATGCACAGTGCATTGAGCGTGTAGATCACCTTTTTGGTGTCGGTGATGATCGCTTCTTCTTCGTTGGGCAGCTTGGCCAGGAAGTGCTTCTCGATGGTCCGGTAAATAGAAAGCTCCACTTTCTTGGGATCCACCATGACGAACTTGAGCTGCGACGGATGCTTTTTATAAAGCAGGGAAACGAGTATGGCGTTGATACCGACGGACTTACCCTGGCCGGTAGCGCCGGCCATCAGCAGGTGCGGCATGGTGGCCAGGTCCACGATATAATTCTCATTATCTATTTTCTTACCCAGGGCAATGGGCAGGCTCATTTTGCTGTTGACAAACTTCTCGCTCGACAGCAGGGTGCGCATGGATACGATCTGTTTGCGGGCATTGGGCACTTCAATGCCGATCGTGCCTTTGCCCGGTATGGGCGCAATGATACGAATGCCGAGCGCAGCGAGGTTCAGTGCAATATCGTCTTCGAGGTTGCGGATCTTGGATATCCGGACACCTTCAGCCGGCACGATTTCATATAGGGTTACCGTCGGACCTACGGTAGCGCTGATCCGCTGTATTTCGATGCCGAAGCTGCGCAGCGTCTGGATGATCTGGTTTTTATTCTTTTCCAGTTCTTCCTTATCCAGGGCGATGGCTTCCTGTCCCCGGTCTTCCAGCAGGTCGAGTGTGGGGAATTTGTAGTCGGGAAGGTCCAGCTCCGGGGCATACGGCTCGTGATCTTCTATACTGATATGTGCGCCATGCCGCACCACGCGTGCGGGCGCTTCCTCTGTTTGAGAAATCACTTCAAATGAAAGCTCCCCGGTTTCGCTGTTCACTTCCGGTGTTGCGGTTTCGAGGGAAAGCTCATAGGAAGGCTCCGGATTGGCGGATATTTTTTCTTCCGGTTCCTGCGGCTGTTCTTTTTCAGTGAGGGTAAAAGGCGGGGTGTCGTCAGTCGCATCGTCTCCGGGTATGTCAATGGAGGGTTGTGCAGTTGTATTGTTTTTTAGCGCATTGGCAATATCGGGTGCTGTTGCGGGTTCCGGATCAGTCTCCGGCACATCTTGCGCAACCGGCATCGGGGCGGGTTTCGGCTTTCTGCTCCGGAGGCGTCTGAGGATGGGGGAGAGGTCAAGTGCAAAAATAACGAAAATGAAAAAGGCGGTGATCGCTGTCAGCAGCATACCGGTACCGGTCCTGCCGAGCAGCCCCTCCAGGTAATGCACTGCTTCAACACCCCAGGCGCCCCCAAAAGGAAAAGCAGCGTGCGGCATAATATAAGTAAGGATCGGCGCAGCGATCAGCAGGGTGAGAGCGAGCCAGCGGAGGTAACGGAGCAGGGGTATGACCTGTTTGCCGTAAACCATATTAAGCCCCAGGCAGGTGATCCACAGGCCGACTGCAAAAGAGGCGATCCCGGCGCCCCGGTACACGAGCGTATGTGATAACCAGGCTCCCAAACGCCCGCCCCAGTTCGTGACTACCCGGGTGTTTTCTGTATCTTTATTAAACAGGAACTGCCATATTCCCGCTTTCTTCATAACAGTATCCTGATCTGCCTGCCAGGTAAAAAAGTAGCTGATAATGGCAAAGCAGATAAAGATACCGGCGAGCAGCACAACGATACCCAGGGTCAGCCGGATTTGCCGGGTACGGTTTACCCGTTGCGTTTCCGGTGCAGTATGATCTGTTGATGGTTTATTTTTTTTCTTCCTGGTGGTCATTGGGTCGTAAAAAAACAGGCTGCAAAGATAGTGGGAATTATGATTCCTGCTTTCCGCAGGTAATGTTGTACCATGTATTTTGTGATTTACTACCTGCGTTTAAATATGTTTTATACATTTGCCATTATAAAAAATAAATAACGAAGCCTTGCATGTTTGGAAAATTTCCGTATTTTCAACCGTTGGGAACGCGGGAACGATTGCAGCATAAGGCTTTGCCGGTAATGATGCAGGGAAACGAAAACGTGCCAGACAGTAGTTTTTTAAAGGAAAATAATTGATTAAATAACGTTTATAAGGATCGAAACTATTATGATCAGGAAAAATACAATCGCCTGTATGGGCTTGATTGCGGTGTTAGCGTTAAACGTAAAAAGTGCCAGCGCACAAGACGTCCACTTTACACAATTCAATGCAGCACCTTTGATCGTCAACCCCGCATTTACGGGTAACTTCTCCGGTCAGTGGCGCGCAGCAGCTATCTACCGGGATCAATGGCGGAGCATCCCTGCACCTTTTGTTACTTACGGAGCATCGCTTGATATGCCGCTTGTGCAGGATCTTACGATAGATGACTACCTGGCAGGGGGTATACAATTATATAATGACAAAGCCGGTGACGGGAACCTTTCCAACTTTACAGGCATGCTTTCGCTGGCATATCACAAGTTCCTGGGACGCGCTGATAATCCCAATATGTCTTTATCGGTTGGTTTTCAGGGTGGGTATTCTTCCAAAAGTATTGATCTGAGTAAGCTCTATTTTGAAGAAGAATATTATAATGGCGAATTTCAGCCGGGTACCGGTATTGATCGTCTGAGTCTTAATAACAAAACGAATGCATGGATTGTCAACGCAGGTATCGCCTGGTCTCATTCTGCCAGCGAACGTTTTGGATACACAATCGGTCTGGGTGCAAATAATCTGAATCAGCCGCAAGAGTCGTTCCGTGATCCGAAAAGCAGTGATGTCGGTCTGGGGATTCGTTATACAGGTCAGGTCGGAGCAATCGCATATGTAAGTGATAAGTTCAGCCTCCGACCGGCAGTATTGTATCAGTCGCAGGCTACTGCCTATGAATTGGTTGCCGGTAATGAGTTCCACCTTATTGTAGGTGATCCGGAAGTCCGCTCAATGGCTACGGCTATATTCCTGGGCGGCTGGTACCGTAATAATGATGCCGCTATGGTGTCGGCGGGCGTCGAATTTAAAGGTATGCGTATCGGAGTAAGCTACGACTATACTATATCAGATCTCAAGGGCGCTACAAACGGTAACGGAGGCTTTGAAATATCATTGCGTTATATAGCGCCGAATCCGCTGGATTTTGCACGTCGCCTGGTATATCCATGTTCCCGTTTCTAAACCGGTAAATAAAGCAGGAGAAAAGGGTGGAAAATAAAAATGACCGTCCTCTTTCTTTTTTTTAAATCAATTTATACTTTTATCCCCAATAATAACGCGTAAGCACATGAGAAAAAATTGGCTGCTATTAATTCTGGCAACATTCCTTGTTACGGTTCAGTTTGATGCTAATGCTCAGCAGCAGAACAAAGAGAAATACAGGAATAAGGCAAATGATCCTGTGGCGAAGCTGCCCTATTATAAAAAGCTTCGCTGGGCAGACGGTCTTTTCCGGGCCGGTAGCTATTTTAATGCCATAGAGTATTATCATCAGTTACTGCAGGAGAAAGAACGGAATCCTTACCTGTTATATCAGCTTGCCGAATGTTACTGGTACACCCGTGACTATGTGCCTGCGGCAGAGTATTATGGTTCGGTCTATGCAACTGCGCCCAACCTCTATCCCGAGGCGATATACAAACAAGCCATTATGGTCAAAATGCAGGGGCGTTATGATGAGGCAGTGCAGGTGTTCCAGCAGTTTATAGATGATAATCCCAAATCCTACAAGGCATTGAAAAAGCGTGCACAGCGCGAAATAGATGGATGCTATATGGCTGTAAAGTCTATGCAGGACCCTATGCCGGTGAATGTTGTGAATGCCGGCCCCAATGTGAACAGCGCTTATACGGAGTCCGCGCCTTACCCGCTCGGCGATACGGCGCTGCTGTTTTCCAGCATGGTGCAAAACAGCGTAATTGAAGTGGATAAAAGGAACCGCTCGGAATACATGTCACGCTTCCTCATTTCCAAGAAATTTGAGCGTGTAGAGCAGGTGGATTCTTTTCAGTGGGCATTGCCTTTCCTCGACGGGAATTTCAATAGCCCTAAATCACATGTTGGTAATGGTGTATTCAGCCCGGGCGGCGACCGGTTTTATTTTACCCGGTGTATGGAAGAAGACTCCATGCAGGTAATGTGTAAGATATATGTCTCCAAATTTGAAGGCTCCGCCTGGTCGGAACCCCGTGCCCTCGGAACTGATATTAATGGCGGAGGATCCAGCACCCAGCCTTTTGTGGCAAACGTAGGCAAGAAAGAAGTGCTTTTCTTCTCTTCCAACCGCAAGATGCAGAGCCGCGGTGGATATGATATATGGTATTCTATCATTGACCCCCGCTCCGGTACTTACCGCCGCCCCCAGAATGCTGGTAAGACCGTTAATACAGATGGGGATGAAATCACGCCGTACTATGACAGCCGTACTAACAAGCTCTATTTTGCTTCCAACGGATGGGTAACGATGGGTGGATTTGACATTTTCTCGGCAGAAGGCGGCCCGTCACGCTATAATAACCTCACCAACCTGGGGTATCCGATCAATACCTCTGCCGATGAGCTTTATTATATTAATGATCCCGTTGGCAAACCGGATGCTTATGTAGTCTCCAACCGGATCGGTTCGGTGGCGCTGAAGAACCCTACCTGCTGCGACGATATCTGGCGCGTACAGTATGAGCCGCGTCTGATGGTCATCGGGAAGGTGATCAATCGCACAACCGGCTCCAAGATGGAACAAGTGGTTGTGAAAATGGTAGATGAAAGAGGAACGGAAAAAGTGTATAACAGCGCGGACGGCGACTTCTCCTTTAATCTCTCCCGCGGCCATGCCTATGTATTTACAGGCGATAAATACCGTTTCACTACTACCCGTGCTACAGTGAATACAATGGAAGTGAAGCGCACCGATCCTGATGATACCGTATCACTGACCATCTACATGGATACGATCGGCCTGGACGGTACGTTCCGCGTCAGCAATATCTTCTATGATTTTGACAAAGCAACGCTGCGTCCCGAATCCTTCGCTTCCCTGGATACACTGGTGCATTTTATGAATGATAACCCGGCGTTAAGCGTTGAAATATATGCGTTTACCGATGGTAAGGGTTCCGAAGCATATAACCTGGAGCTCTCTCAACGCCGTGCACAGTCTGTATTGTCTTACCTCGAGCAGGCCGGTATTCCGGTGGATAAAATGTCTGCCAAAGGAATGGGTAAAGCGCATCCCGCTGCTCCCAACCAGATAAACGGTAAAGACAATCCGGATGGACGCCAGGCTAACAGGCGTACGGAGTTGCGCATTATTGCCGAAGATCCTGAAAGACATATAATCTTCAACAGCGCGGAAATCGGTACGCTGGGTGAACAGCAGCGAAACCTGCAGATCGATCCTAACAAGTATAACTATGAAGCAGACGGTAATGACACCGAATCCGATTACGGATATCCCGGTAGCCGGGTGAATCCCTGATGCCTGCCGTAGGGGCGATCCTGCGTGATCGCCCGATAATAATATCCCATTTGTTTTTACAGGGGCGACTGAATAGGATCGCCCCTGTGTTTTTTGGTGATCACGCAAGATCATCCTGTTTTTTTTCGGGCGATCACACGGGATCGCCCCTACAATTTCCGGACAATCGCACCCGATTGCCCCCACAACGGGAATATCTGTATCTTTGCAGCCTGTATTTGTATGGATTATCTGAAATGCTCATTTCCCGTATCTGAACGGGAACACAGGGACAGGTTGCTGGTGTCACTTATTGATCTTGACTTTCAGGGGTTTGAAGAAGACGCTTCTTTTTTATATGCTTATGCTCCGTTTAGCAAAACACTTATAGATACGGCCGACCGGATCGGACAGGAGCTGGGTGTGCCCGGCCCCGTCCGGCATGAACGGATCCAGGATCAAAACTGGAATGCCCGCTGGGAGTCGGAGTTTACTCCGGTCGTGGTCGATGATTTTTGTACCATACGTGCGGCTTTTCACGAAATATCCGTCACAACATCCTATGAGATTATTATTACGCCGAAAATGTCTTTTGGTACCGGGCATCATGATACCACCCGGCTGATGATCGCCCGGATGCGGCAGACGCCATTTCAGGGAAAAAAAGTGCTGGACTTCGGTACCGGCACCGGGGTGCTCGCTATACTTGCCGCTAAGCTGGGCGCTTCCACCGTGCATGCTGTGGACAATGATGTCTGGGCATATGAAAATGCACAGGAGAATATTGCGGTTAACGGCTGTCCGGATATTACGATCGTACACGGTACGCTTGGCTCAATTCCTCCCGGATCATACGATATTATTCTGGCCAATATTAACCGCCACATTCTGCTTGAAACGATGCCTGAACTGTACCGGAAACTATTGCCGGGCGGTAGGGTATTGATGAGCGGTTTGTTACTGCAGGATGCGGATATTGTTTGTGAAGCGGCAGCCGCGGCCGGATTTGTCCTGCATGAGCGGCAGACCGGGAATAACTGGCTATTGCTGGAATTTGAAAAGGTTATAGTTTAATTTGAAAATGATAGTTTTAATTAGCTGATTAGCATATTAGCTAATTGGCTAATTAGATAGATTGGATTGTATTCTGGATTAGGAATTTGCTTTGAAAGCGCTATATTTGTTATCCCCAATCGAAAGAAAATATGGTTATAGCAACGATGATTGTATTGGCTTACCTGATCGGCTCAATACCCACTGCGGTATGGATCAGTAAGTCGGTATATGGTACGGATATCCGTGAACATGGCAGTGGTAACGCAGGTGCAACCAATACATTCAGGGTACTGGGTTCACGTGCGGGTACCGTGGTGATGTTGGGGGATATGCTGAAAGGATTTCTCGCTGTAAAGCTTTCTTTGTTGTCGGCCTATGCCTGGGATAGTGAGCAGATCACCAACCTGCAGGTAGTGCTTGGCCTGGTTGCCGTATTGGGTCATATCTTCCCGATATGGGCTGAATTCCGGGGCGGGAAGGGTATTGCCACCTTGTTCGGGATGATCCTCGGCATTCAGCCGCTGGTCGCTGTGAGCCTTGTTGCCGTTTTCCTGTTCATGCTTTTTCTGACCCGCTATGTATCACTAAGCTCTATCTGTGCCAGCATTGCATTCCCGCTGCTGATACTTTTTATATTCAGAATGCCGGAGCTGAGCTATCGTGTCTTTGCTATTGCCACCGCCTGCCTGGTGGTGCTGACGCATTATAAGAACATAGGGCGCCTGCTGCATGGCAATGAAAATAAAGTGCCCATGTTCCGGAAACGCTCCCGGTTTTTCCGCCGTTACCGTGATTAAACAGGCCGTCCTTGCGTGTCCCACTCTATAAACGGCTTCTGAGCTACCTGTATCCGGTGCGTATAAAAAAGCTCCCCGGAAACATCAATCCTGCATTGGAGCTACTCCTCTATAACAACAGGTGGCAACTTGCTACCCGGAACGCATTGTATTCCGACGGACATATGTATCGCCCGATGGTAACGGCATTTAAAGCCATGCGTGATATCCTGCCTGATCTTAAAGACATCCTGTTGCTTGGCGCAGGCCTGGCCAGCGCTGTACATGTGCTCCATCGTATGGGTATCCGCCCGGCTTCCGTTACCATGGTGGATGTCGATGAAGCGGTGCTGCTGCTTGCATTGCAATGTCTGCCTGGAAATGCTGCTGCCGGGATTACCCCGGTGTGTGCTGATGCGCGTGATTATATGAAACGCGATGCATCGCGTTTCTACGATTTGGTGATTGTGGATGTTTTCATCGGCAGAACAGTACCTGAAGAGATCTCCGGAGAAATGTTTCTCCGGCAATGCCGGGACCGGATCAATCCGGGCGGCAGATTTGTCATGAATTATATGGTAGAGCAGATAGACGAATGGCTGGCATTCCGCAAGCGCATCGCAGCGGTGTTTCCGCAACATACCGTGCTGGAATTCGGACTTAACAAAATTATTATCGGCAGTATCCCCGGCACATCATAACATTGCGCTTAGGGCAATGTTGCCAGGAACCTCATTGTGTCGATCCCGTCTGCATAATCTGTCAGTGAAGGTTGCTGCGTAGTGCCGAACGGTATGCCGCCGGCGCCTGCAATGCACTGGATGTCACCGCTTTCCTGGAGCATCTGCAGTAGTATCTGCCTGTCGGTATAATACTTGTAATGCAGTACACTTACAGGGGAGAAAGGCAAATCATTCTCTACAAGCAGCAGGCTGCCGTTGGTGAGATAGGGTATCTTATTCAGCAGATACAGCGCCAGGTGATAGTCGTAGTTGTTTTTGTATTTATGATGCAGCATCAGATCCTGATAATGACTGAACGCCTCCAGCAACAATGAAAAATCATAGCCTGCAGGCACATGAAGCTGAGTAATATTGCGACAGCCCAGCCCGAAGTAAGTAAAGACATCTTTGGCCAGATCCTGCAGCGCTTCTCTTGTTTCATGGCCGGAAAGCACGGCTACGGAAGTACGGTTTCGCCGGATGATATGCGGGTACTTCCCGAAATATTGTTCAAAATACCGCGCTGAATTGTTGCTGCCCGTGGCGATATAGGCATCGCATCCTTTCAGCATCTCCTGCATGACGATCGTTTCTCTGACGGAAGGTTCCCACTCCGCCAGCTTCCCAATCAGATGAGGGAGCAGGATGTTATCTTTGGACGACAACCGTATTGCCAGGCGATGCCCGCTTATAAAGCCGCACAGCAGATCATGAAAGCCGACCAGCGGAATGTTGCCGGCCATGATGATCCCTACGGTGCGTTCCCCGCCGGCGGGCGGATAAAGCCCCACCCAATTCTCCAGCTGCTCCTGGTCGAGGAAGGCGACGGTTATGCTATCGACAGCGTGGTTGATACTATCCGGTGTAAACCAGGAATTGCTGATAGCCGCCCGCTCCCGGGTGTCCAGCCAGTCTTTATCATCCGATCGCATGTAGGCGCCGAGCCTTGCCATTAAAGCGATCCTGTTTGCTAAAGCGGTCATGTCGTGTGGTTTTCTCTACGCGAAATTGTAACTTTGCGGTGACATAAACTAAATTCAGACCCGATTATGGCGATCAAGATAACAGACGAGTGTATAAATTGCGGGGCGTGTGAGCCGGAATGTCCGAATAATGCCATTTATGAAGGAGGTGTGGAATGGGCTATTACAGATGGGACGAATGTCAAAGGCGATTTTGTAATGATGGATGGCTCTGTGACGGATGCCGATCTTCGTCATTCTCCCATAGCAGTGGATATTTATTATATCGTTCCGGATAAATGTACGGAATGTCAGGGCTTCCATGAAGAACCGCAATGCGCCGCTGTATGTCCGGTAGATTGCTGTGTGCCGGATGAAATGTACCAGGAAACCGTGGAGGAACTGTTGGTAAAGAAAGAAAAACTTCATTTATAAATGATTTTATTCGTTTAACCGTTTATTCGTTTAACCTATTAACCGAATAAACGATTCAACAACTCAACAGTTAAACTATGGCTGCAAAAGAAAAAAAGGCTTCGCTGCTGATTGTTGAGGATGAAGAAAGTATGCGGGAGACGCTGAAGCTCAATCTGGAGCTGGAAGGCTACCTCGTTACCACTGCCGATAACGGGCCGGATGTGCTCCGGCTGGTGAAAAACGAATATTTTGATCTGATCATTCTTGATATCATGCTGCCCGGTATGGACGGGCTGATGGTTTGCGAAACCATACGTATGCAGCATAATGATGTGCCCATCCTGTTCCTTTCTGCCCGGAATACCGGCGCCGACAGAGTAGAGGGATTGAAAAAAGGAGGGGATGATTATCTTACCAAGCCGTTTAACCTGGAAGAACTGCTTCTGCGTGTAGAAAAGCTGATCATCAAGAGCAAGAAGATAAAAGAACCGGAAACAGTACAGGATGTATATCATTTTGGTGGCTGTACCATTGATTTTGCCGCCCATGAATGTATTGATATAAAAGGCAACAAGCAGGAGCTGAGCAAGAAAGAAACAGCCTTGCTGAAGCTGCTGGTGAAACATAAGAATGAGGTCGTTTCACGCGATCATATCCTCCAGGTGGTGTGGGGGTATAATGTCTATCCTACTACCCGCACCATCGATAATTTTATCCTCAATTTCCGTAAATATTTTGAGCACGACAGCCGCCACCCGAAACATTTCCATTCCGTAAGAGGAGTGGGGTATAAGTTTACGGTTTAATTAGCTGATTAGCCAGTGACACGAAGGGTCATTAGCATATCAGCTAATCATCACATCAGCTAATTTCTATCTTACCCACCCGCCGCTCATGTCGTCCGCCTTCAAACGGCGTAGATAAAAAGTTGCGCACCATTGCTGCTGCCTGCTCTTCGGTGACAAACCGCGCGGGGAGGCAAAGCACATTGGCATTATTGTGCTGCCGTGTGAGCGTGGCCACTTCTTCGTTCCAGGTCAATGCTGCCCGGACGCCCTTATGCCTGTTGGCCGCGATGCAGACCCCGATGCCGCTGCCGCAGGTCAGGATGCCGGCTGTGGCTGCTCCTGCCGCCACCGCTTCTGCTACTGCATGGGCATAATCGGGATAATCTGTGCTGTCGGCGCTGTGTGTACCTTTATCGCTCACCTGCCAGCCGGCTTCCTGCAGCAGACGTTTTACGGATTCTTTCAGATCAAAGCCGGCATGGTCTGCGCCGATGGCAATGGGCAGGCGGTTATCGAAACGATGCTCCATGTTTATTTGTTTTTGGTGATCAATGCCTTTTTATTCCTTCCCTTTAGTGCGCGTTCACTGATCGTAATGCTGATCTGGTACAGCAGCAACAGGGGTATCGCCACCAGCCATATGCTGAACCAGTCGGGCGGGGTAATGACCGCTGCGAGGATAAAAATAATCAATATGGCGTATTTCCGCTTTTCGCGCATCAGTTTTGGGGTTACCAGGCCGATCTTCGACAGGAAATAAACCACCACCGGCAGCTCGAATACGATACCCACGCCCAGCACCAGATCGCTCATAGTCCCGTAATAATTGGCCATGGTAATGATATTCTCAAACTGATCGCTCAGCCGGTAATTGGCAAAAAAGTTGATGGTAAACGGTGCGATCAGGAAATAAGCAAACAGCACGCCGGTGATAAACAGCAAGGAACACCAGAATACGATCCCCCGCGCCTGCTTCAGTTCGCTTTCCTTCAGCGCCGGTTTGATAAACCGCCAGAATTCATAGAAGATATAGGGAAATGCCACAATAAACCCGATCATGAATGCCACGGAAAAACTCATCATGAATTGCCCGGCCAGTACGGTATTCTGGAATTTCAATTGTACTTCATCGAGGCAAAGCACATCTACATGTATCAGGTTCCCCAGATCACAGAGTATTTTGTAAGAGATAAATTCCGACCGGGTGGGGCCGAGGATTATATGATGAAAGACCCATTCGATATTCGCCCACACAACAATCGCAGCCAATACCAATGCGATCAGGGAACGTATAATATGCCAGCGGAGCGCTTCGATATGATCTACAAAGGCCATCTCAGCCAGCGGGTTCCTGTTTCTGCTCCTGATAAAACGGTCTAAAAGATTCACCTGTACCTATGATAAGGAGCAAAGGTAGCTAATCGGCCCGATTGGCCAATCAGGATGCCCATCCAAATTGCGGGATTGTTCGCCGTAAGCGCTATTTTTGCAGGACAGGCCAACGATCTATGCTCAGACAATCGCAACAACAGAAATTGCTGCAGAAGCTTTCCCCGCAACAGATTCAACTGATGAAGCTGCTGCAGGTGCCTACTGCCAGCCTGGAAGAGCGTATCAAGGAAGAGATGGAAGAGAACCCCGCCCTGGAATATAGCTCCGATAGCGCAGATTATGAGGAAGATGAGTATGGTCTTGGCGATAAGGATGAGCAGGCGGATACACAGGATGAGCAGTCAGACGGGCTGGAAAGCCTGGATATAGATGACTTTCTTCGCCACGATGATGATGACCGGAATGATTACAGTTATGGCGACGACTATTACAGCAACAGTGATACGGAACGCCAGACGCTCCCCGTACGTGTGGAAACAAGCTTTCATGAATACCTGCTCAACCAGCTGGGGATGCTCGATCTCGATGAACGCTCCCGGCAGATAGCCCGGCAGATCATCGGCAGTATTGACGAGGACGGCTACCTGCGCCGGGAGGCAAGCGCAATTGTGGACGATCTGGCATTCGGTCAGAATATTTATACGACCGTCGAGGAGATAACGGATATTATCCACAAGATCCGCCAGTTTGATCCTCCGGGTGTCTGTGCGTGGACGCTGCAGGAATGCCTGTTGCTCCAGCTTCGTCGTATCACCCCGCAGACGCAGGAGACAAAGAACGCCATCGCCATCATTGAAAAGTATTTCAATGAGTTTATTAAAAAGCATTACGACAAGATACAGCGGCACCTGAACCTGACTGATGAAGAACTGAAGCAGGTGATCAATATGATCATTCGGCTGAATCCCAAACCGGGTTCGGCATTCGCCGTGGTAAACAAGGCCGAGAGCTACGTTATTCCCGATTTTTTTATTTTCAATAATAACGGCCAGCCCGAGCTGACGCTCAATGCCAAGAATGCTCCGGAACTGAAAGTGTCGGACAGCTATAAGGAAATGATGCAGGCGTATGGTCGCAGCAATAAGAAGAATAAGCAACAAAAGGAAGCGTTGCTGTTCATCAAGCAAAAGCTGGATGCCGCAAAATGGTTTATCGACGCTATCAAGCAGCGTCAGCATACCATGCTGCATACCATGCAGGCAATACTCGACCTGCAGCGGGATTTTTTCCTCACCGGCGACGATACAGCCATCCGGCCAATGATACTGAAAGACGTGGCTCAGGTTACGGGACTGGATATATCCACGGTGTCACGCGTGGCCAACAGCAAATATGTACAGACAGAGTTCGGCACCTATAAGCTGAAATATTTTTTCTCTGAGGCCTTGCAGACGGAAAGCGGAGAAGAGGTTTCTACCCGTGAAGTAAAAAGCATTCTCACCGATCTTATTAACAGTGAAGACAAGCGTAAGCCGCTCTCTGACGAAAAGCTTACCGAACTGCTGCAGGAGAAAGGGTATAATATTGCCCGACGTACCGTAGCCAAATACCGGGAGCAGTTGAATATACCGGTAGCACGGTTGCGGAAGGAGCTGTTATGAGTTTAACCGTTTAGTCGTTTAATCGATTCAACTACTAAACGATTCATCGGTTCAACAACAATTTACATCCTCTTTATCAACTCTGCCGTAAGCCCCGCGAGCCTGGGCGCCGCTTCATTGGCTGCTGCCAGCACGTCTTCGAGTGACAGCGGTATTAGCGGCCCG
The DNA here is from genome assembly GCA_040392625.1 of Taibaiella soli. Classification (GTDB taxonomy): domain Bacteria; phylum Bacteroidota; class Bacteroidia; order Chitinophagales; family Chitinophagaceae; genus JBEBVQ01. The sequence goes on from JBEBVQ010000006.1 coordinate 18,834, forward strand.
TCGCTGATGCCGATATCCGTGACGATGCTTGCCCCGAATACTTTAATGCCGGCATGGATGGCTACGATGGCTTCGGGTACGGTGCTCATGCCTACCAGGTCACCGCCGATCGTGTGCAGCCAGCGATATTCGGCGCTTGTTTCAAAAGTAGGCCCTTGTATGCCGGTATAAACGCCGGTATGGACTTCAATTCCCTGTTCGGCAGCAATCGTTTTGGCAAGGCTGATGAGTCGGCGGTTGTAAGGTTCGCTCATATCGGGGAACCGGGGGCCGAGCCGGTCGTCATTGGTGCCGCGTAACGGATGGTCGGGAAACAGGTTGATGTGGTCGGTAATGATCACCAGATCGCCGATCTTGTATGACTTGTTCATCCCGCCTGCCGCATTGGATACGATCATAGTTTGTACGCCAAGCGCTTTCATTACACGTACCGGGAAGGTGATCTCATGCATGGAATAACCTTCATAATAATGAAACCGTCCGGACATCATCATGACTTGTTTGCCATTCAGCCGTCCGAAGATCAACTTTCCTGCGTGGCCGGTAACGGTGCTGACAGGAAAATTGGGGATTGTTTCATAGGGAACCTCTGCTTCGGTTTCAATAATGGATGCGAGGTCTCCGAGGCCGGTACCGAGGATGATACCGACTTCCGGTGTGATGGATGCGTGCTCCCTGATCATGGAAGCAGTTTGTTGTACCTGGTCGAACAGATTCATGTTTGTTTTTACAGTTTATGGTTTTAGATGTG
>JBEBVQ010000007.1:0-19231 GCA_040392625.1 Taibaiella soli
GAACCAGCAGGATCGCGCCCAGGCTATGGGCGGGCATATGATCATAGAATCTGTGTCGGGGAAGGGCACTACGATCTGTATTGAGTTGCCGGTATCCCGTAAGGAAGGATTTGCCGGTCTGCAAATCCCCTTTTCTGCATAAGCAGCAGATCTGACTGGTAATTAGAATGTCAATTGTTTTTTGCTTCATATATAAGGGTGCTATTCTTTTTCCGTAACTTTAGAACCGGCTTTATAAAAGGCATATGGCATAACTGCTTTTTCCTGTAAATCCCGGAATGCTTATGGAAACCATACGGATAGCAATTACAGACGATCATCCCATGATGCTCTCAGGATTGAAGCATGCGCTGGAAACATACAGGCATATCAGGGTGACGGATCTGTATCCGAATGGTCAGGCATTGCTGGACGGTCTGCAAAAGAATGTCCCGGATGTGCTGCTGCTGGATGTACATCTGCCCGATATCCCCGGAGATGAACTGACACGGATCATTACCCGTAAATACCCGTCGGTAAACATTCTCATTCTTACCAGCCACGATAGTATCTTTTTTATTAGATCGTTGCTGCGCAGCGGCGCTACAGGCTATGTGCTCAAAAATGCTGAAAATAAAATCATCCTGGAAGCCATAGAAAGCGTCTATCACGGATTGCAGTTCCTTTCGCCCGAAGTCAAGGATACGCTGGTAAAAGATACCTTGAAGATGCGCAGCAAAATATCCAACCATTTTGAACTGACTGATCGTGAAAAAGATATTCTCCGGTTGATTGCGGAAGAATATACCAGCCAGGAAATTGCAGATAAGCTGTTCCTCAGTCAGCGTACCGTAGAAAATTATCGCCTGGGGCTGATGCAGAAACTGGATGCCAAAAATATGGTAGGTATGATCCGGAAAGCCATGCAGATGGGACTGGTAGAATAAATTAGTCAATTAGCCAATGTGCTGATGGCCCTTCGGGACAAACGTTGGCGAACCCGTTGATCGGCTAATTCTTTTAAGTCCGTGGATTTTATTATTTTCCGGCTTCAAACGTGCATTTAGCTGTAGCTATTGCATTGTTGTTATCAGCAAATGTCTATCAAAATTGCCATAGCAGACGATCATCCCATGGTGATCAACGGGTTGAAGGATATGCTCTCCAACTGTGACCATATCATCCTTACGGAAACATACCCCGATGGGGTAGCACTGCAGGATGGGTTGAAGCAGGCGCTCCCCGATGTATTGCTGCTCGATATACAAATGCCGGGCATCCCGGGCGACGAACTGGCGCCGGTGCTGCTGAAATTATACCCTGGTCTTCGCATTCTGGCCCTGACCAATTTCGATAATATGGTCTATGTCAATAATATGCTCCAGAACGGGGTGCTGGGATATCTGCTGAAGAATACCGACCAGGAAACGCTGATAGAAGCTATTGAAACTGTATATGGAGGCAAGGTGTTCCTGAAGCCGCCGATGCGGGATAAGGTAGAGCAGTTCCGCCAGCAGATCAAACGGAAAACATCTTCCAAATTTGCATTGACGCCCCGGGAAAAAGACATCCTTCGCCTGATCGTGAACGAGTACAGCAACCAGGAAATTGCAGAAAAACTGTTTCTCAGCCTCCGCACCGTAGAGAATTACCGCCTGAACCTGTCCCTGAAACTGGAAGTGAAAAATACGGCCGGGCTGGTACGCAAGGCGATTGAAATGGGGCTGCTGCAATGATTGTAATATGATTTGAAGATTTGAAAATTCGGGAATTTGAAAATGCCCGTATTGTCGTAAGGAATTGTTACTCATTCCCAAATTTTCAAATTCCCAAATTTTCAAATTAAACAGATAATATGTACCTTTGCACCTCAAATTATAACAAGCATGGCAAAATCCATGCACAAATCATTTTCAATGAAAAAAGGTATTCATCCTGAAAATTACCGGTTGGTGGTGTTTAAAGATATGTCCAACGACTATACTTTCATAACCCGCTCCACAACCTCATCCAAAGAAACCATCGTATGGGAAGACGGTAACGAATATCCGCTGGTAAAAGTGGAAATTTCGCATACCTCCCATCCGTTTTATACCGGTAAGTCTGTATTTGTGGACACAGCAGGCCGTATCGAAAAGTTCAAGAAACGCTATGAAAAGAAAAAGTAGCAGATAATCGAAAATTGAGTATTGAAAATGGAAAACGAGGTGTGAAAAGACAGCCCGTTTTCCATTTTCCATTTTCCATTTTCAACTTTCATTATACCCATGATTGTTCTCTTTGACAGTGAGGCAAGGTACCGGCTATATCCGTTTACACACACCCGTCCGGTGGCGGATATCCGTTGTGGTATATTGACAATGCGCGAACGCTGGGAGCGTGTATTGGAAACTCCGTCTGCAACATGTACAGAAGCACACCTGCAGGAGTTATTCCCCTTGCCGACGGGTACAGATCACCTTCTTGTTAATGCATCGGTGTTTGCCACGCGTGAGCTGGCGGATGCGGTCATGTCGCTGAAACCCGGCAGCGCGCTCAGGCAGGGCGGGGTAGTGCTGGCTGCACGGCTTGGGGATATGCAGGAATTGAGCTTTGATACGCTACCCGGTATATTATCTTCTTTGCCGGCCACAGAGTGGCCGGGTACCGTACACCGATTGGAGCATGTCTGGGATATTTTCTCGAAGAATGACTATGCGATCCGGTATGATTTTGACCTGCTTACCGCCGGCCGGGATGCTGCGCCGGTGCCGGATCATGTAACGGTATCCGGCGGGGAGAACCTGTTCATTGAAGCGGGCGCCGTATTGCGTCCCTGCATTATCAATGCGGAGACCGGCCCGGTATATATCGGTAAGGATACGGAGGTGATGGAAGGCTGCCTGCTGCGGGGGCCATTGGCGCTTTGTGATCATGCGGCGCTGAAGATGGGCGCAAAAGTATATGGTGCCACAACGCTTGGTCCCGGATGCAAAGCCGGAGGAGAGATCAACAACGCGGTATTCTTCGCCAACAGCAACAAAGGACATGACGGCTTTCTCGGGAACGCGGTGATCGGCGAATGGTGTAACCTCGGCGCCGATACAAACTGCTCGAATCTTAAGAATAATTATGGCGAAGTAAAGATCTGGGATGAGCACCATAATAAATCGGTTGCTACCGGCCTGCAGTTTTGCGGACTGATGATGGCAGATCACGCCAAATGCGGTATTAATACAATGTTTAATACCGGCACGATAGCCGGTGTTTCCTGTAATGTTTTCGGCAGCGGGTTCCCTGAGAAATTCATCCCCTCTTTTTCCTGGGGAGGGAGCGAAGGGATGGCTACCTATTCTTTCGACAGGGCAATGGATGCCGCCCGCAGGATGATGGCGCGGCGTAATATTATATTGAGTGATGCTGCAGTCCGTATGTATCATCATGTTTTTGAACAGACACAGGGACAGCGGCGCTTTTTTAACGGAATAGATTAATGAGCCAATTAGCTAATGTGCTGATTAGCTAATTTCTCTCGCGAAGGATTATTAGCACATCAGCTAATCAGCACATTGGCTAATTTATTTAAACATAAACCATGCGTAAAAAAATTGTTGCTGCCAACTGGAAGATGAACCTTACCCTGGATGAGGGTAAAGCTTTGGTAAACGGTATATTGGCCGGAGCGCCTGCGCTCAGCGAAGACAGGGAAGTTGTGATTGCACCGCCGTTCACACATTTGCCGCAGACGGTTGATCAGTTGAACGGGCAATCATTTTATGCTGCGGCTGCGCAGAATTGTTATAGCGAAGCAGCCGGTGCTTATACCGGCGAGGTATCTGCTGCTATGTTAAAGAGTGCGGGAGCTGCGTATGTGATCATCGGGCACTCAGAGCGGAGAATGTATTTTGGTGAAGATGATGCCCAACTGGCACGAAAAACAGATCAGGCGCTGGCAAATGGTCTGCGTGTGATATTTTGCTGCGGTGAACCGCTTGAAGTGCGGGATGCCGGAACCGAAAAGACTTATGTAGCCACACAGATCAAGGCAGGATTGTTTCATCTGGATGCTGCACAACTGCAGCACATCGTTATTGCCTACGAGCCGATCTGGGCGATCGGTACCGGGCGTACGGCTACGGCAGAGCAGGCGCAGGAAATACATGCGCATATCCGTAGTGTGCTTGCGTCGCAATACGGTAATGAAATTGCAGACGCTACGCCGGTTCTCTATGGCGGTAGCTGCAAGCCTTCGAATGCCCCGGAATTGTTTGCCTGTCCGGATGTGGATGGCGGTCTGATCGGCGGCGCATCACTGAAGGCTGATGAATTCCTGGGCATCATTGATGCGATGCTTAAAGCGTAAAAAACTATCAAAAAAGTTTGCAGAGATAAAAACCCTGTGTATCTTTGCAGCCCAATCAGGGAACGGCGCGTTGGTCAATCGGTTAAGACGCCTCCCTTTCACGGAGGAAGGACGGGTTCGATTCCCGTACGTGCTACAAAAACCGGGCTTTTTTAGTCCGGTTTTTTGCTGCGCGCATATTTCCGCAGCGCTTGTTCAGGCAATTAAATTATTTTCAAAAATGAACTACCGGCATATTGCCATTGAAGGGAATATCGGGGCGGGTAAAACCAGCCTGGCTCAATTATTAGCGGAACATTACGATGCAAAATTATTGCCCGAAGCGTTTGCAGAAAATGAATTTTTATCCCGTTTTTATCGCGAGCCTCAGCTTTATGCTTTCCAGGTGGAACTGGCTTTTCTTGCCGGGCGTTATACACAATTGAAGGGTTTATTTGCGCGGGAACTGTTTCATGATACCGTGATAACCGATTTTACGTTCATCAAAAGCAAGCTGTTTGCCAGGGTCAACCTGCAGAATGACGAATACGATCTTTTCCGGCAATTATTTGACATCATGGATCCGCACCTGCCACCGCCGGATCTGCTGATCTATCTGCATGCCCCTGTTGGAAAGCTGCAGGAAAATATCCGGCTGCGTGGCCGCAGCTTTGAGCAGCAAATCCCTGATGATTACCTGGAACGGCTGCAGCAGGCTTATCAGCAGTTCCTGAAACAGGATTATTGCAAGACCGTAATTATAGACAGCAGTACTGCCGACTTTATGCATCATCCACTTCATTTCAATCAGCTTACGGCATTCCTGGAGAAAGATTATGAATTCACCCAGCATTACCTGGCGATCAATTGAATAGATTCTTATGGCCGTTGATTGGGAATTATTTGTATGTTTTCCTGATTTTATTTAACTTGTATGTCGTAAATTCGCAGACCTTTCGGGCAAAGCAAGTAAACTCCCCAAAAAATCCTGCGGATGAATTAGAAAAAATACCCTTGGTAAAAAATCATGTTTATGGATGCTGGTATCGTTCCCGCTAAGTCAAAAATCAATCTGAAGAAAGCGCTTCAGGAACATTTCGGGTTTGAAGGTTTCAAAGGGGAGCAGGAAAAGATCATTAAAAGTATATTGTCGGGGAAGGATACGTTTGTGATCATGCCGACAGGCGGTGGTAAATCTCTGTGCTACCAGTTGCCCGCGTTGGTCAGCGATGGTGTGGCAATCATTGTATCCCCTCTTATCGCCCTGATGAAAAATCAGGTGGATCTGTTGCGGGGGTACAGCAGCCGGGATCATGTGGCGCATTTCCTCAATTCCACGCTGAGCCGTGCACAGCAGAAAAAGGTAAAGGACGATCTGACCGGCGGCCATACCAAGCTGCTGTATGTAGCTCCTGAAACGCTCACGAAAAAAGAAAATATTTCTTTCTTTTCTGATATAGAAATTTCATTTATTGCAGTGGATGAAGCGCACTGTATCTCGGAATGGGGGCATGACTTCCGCCCGGAGTACCGTAAACTCCGGGATATGATCGACGAGATCAACCCCGACCTGCCGATCATTGCGCTTACTGCCACGGCCACGCCCAAAGTGCAGGACGATATCGTAAAGAACCTGGCGCTCCGCAAGCCGGATATTTTTATCGCTTCTTTCAACCGCCCGAATCTGTATTACGAGATCATCCCCAAGGGGAAGAAGGAGCAGGTGCTCCGCAATATCGTTAAGTTCATCAATACGATGAAGGGTAAAAGCGGCATTATATACACGCTAAACCGGAAGACTACCGAAGAGCTGGCCAGCACACTGCAGGCCAACGGCATCAAGGCGGTAGCTTATCATGCCGGTCTTGATTCGGCCATACGCGCCCAAAGGCAGGATATGTTCCTGATGGAGCAGGTAGATGTGATCGTGGCCACTATTGCTTTTGGTATGGGCATCGACAAACCGGATGTCCGTTTTGTGATCCACTATAACATTCCCAAATCCCTGGAGAATTATTACCAGGAAACGGGCCGTGCCGGTCGCGATGGGCTTGAAGGCAAATGCATCCTGTACTATTCTTATAAAGACGTGCAGAAGCTGGAGCATCTCATGCGCGACAAGCCGCTCAGCGAACGGGAAATGGGCACACAGCTTATCTCCGAAACGGTTGCCTATACGGAAAGCAGCGTTTGCCGCCGGAAGCTGCTCCTGTATTATTTCGGGGAAGAGCTGAAACAGGATAACTGTGGTAACTGCGATAATTGCCTCAATCCGAAAGAAAAACTGGAGGTGCGCGACAGCTCCAAGATCGTACTGGATACGATTGCCGAGCTTGATGAACGGTTTAATATCGATTATGTCGTGAATGTGATACTTGGCAAGCCTAATCCGCAGATCACCACATTCCGGCACGACAAGCTGAAGTCTTTCGGCAGCGGACTGATTATGGAGATGGATGCCAATTTCTGGAATTCGCTCATCCGCCAAATGATGCTTGAAGGGTTGGTACGTAAGGATATCGAAGAATACGGACTGCTTAAAATTACAGATAAAGGCCGCAAATTCCTGAAGAAGCCGTTTTCGATCATGGTATCGCTTAATCACCAGTATGAGGAGCCTACCGGGGACGACGATGATACCAATGCAGGCGGCGGCCCGGCTTCTGTAGATCCTGTGCTGTATGACATGCTGAAGGATCTGCGCCGGAAAGTGGCCAAGGAAAAGAACCTGCCTCCTTTTGTGATCTTCCTGGAAAATTCGCTGGAGGATATGGCGATCAATTATCCTACCTCGCTGGAAGAACTGGAAAGGATACAGGGTGTCAGCAAAGGTAAAGCCATACGTTACGGTAAGAAGTTCGTTGATCTGATCGCCCGGTATGTGGGTGAGCATGATATTGTGAAGCCGGATGATTTTGTGATGAAGAGCCTGGTGAATAAAAGCGGGATGAAGGTGTTTATCATCCAGAATATTGATAAGAAGATCCCGCTTGAGATGATTGCCCGGAACAAGAACATCACACTGCAGGAGTTGCTGGCCGAAATGGAAACGATCGTAGCCAGCGGTACAAAACTGAACTTGAACTATTGCCTGGAGCAGGAGCTGGATGAGTCTGAACAGGAAGATATTTTCGATTACTTCCGCAGCAATCACGATGATGATCTCCAGGCTGCCTACGAAGAATTTAAAGACAGCAATGTAACGCAGGAACATCTCCAGATGATGCGTATCAAGTTTTTAAGTGAATACGGCAACTGATTTAATTGAAAATGGAGAATTGAGAATGGAAAATTATATTCATTTTCCATTCTCAATTTTCCATTCTCCATTATTATGACCTGGGACGCATATCTTAAAGGCTTTAAGGCTTACCTCCGGCTGGAGCGTTCCATGTCGGAAAATACTGTCGATGCCTATATGCATGATGTGCTGCTGCTGCGGAACATCATACGGGAGCAGGATGAATCGGCAGATATCAAAAACATCAGCTTACAGCAATTACAATCTTTTTTGCAGCAGATACATGAGCTGGGTCTGGCGGCTGCCTCCCAGGCGCGTATCCTGAGCGGTATCAAGGCGTTTTTCGGATACCTTATATTGGAGGGTGTGATCCAGTCGGACCCCTCCGAATTGCTGGAAGCGCCCAAGTTGAAGCGCAGCCTGCCGGTTGTGCTGAGTATCGGAGAGATAGAGCAGCTTTTTGCCGCTATTGATCACAGCACACCCGAAGGCCAGCGCAACCGGGCAATGCTCGAAACCATGTACAGCTCAGGATTGCGGGTGAGCGAAGTGGTAAGTCTGGCGATCTCTAATTTGTATCTCGATGTCGGTTATCTGCGGATCGTGGGTAAAGGAAACAAGGAACGGCTTGTACCGGTAGGGAGCGAGGCGGTAAAGCACATCGGGCTGTACCGGGAGCATATACGGAGCCGGATGACACCGGCCAAAGGCGCGGAGGATGTATTATTTTTAAACCGGCGGGGCGGGGGGCTTTCGCGCGTCATGGTATTTATGATATTGAAAGAACTGGCAGCTAAAGCGGGGATAGAAAAAAGCGTTCATCCGCATACTTTTCGCCATTCGTTTGCCACACATCTGGTGGAAGCCGGCGCCGATCTCCTGGCGGTACAGGAGTTGAAGGGGCATAACAGCATCACCACCACCGAAATTTATACCAACCTTGATAAAGGTTACCTCCGCCAGACACTGGAGCGGTATCATCCGCGATATGGGGGTAATTAGCCAATTAGCTATGATCCCCTGCAACAGACATTAGCTAATCAGCTAATTGACTAATCAGCACATTAATAATACTTTCCCTCTTTAAGATACTGCGTCACATATTCCTGCACACCCTCTTCAAGTGTATAGAAAGGTGCTGTGTATCCGGCATTGCGGAGCTTTTGCATATCAGCTTCGGTGAAATACTGGTATTTATCCCGGATGTCCTCCGGTGTATCAAAATACTCAATATTTTCGGGCAGATCCAGCGCTGTAAAAACAGCCTTTACAAGATCATTGAAAGTACGCGCCTGTCCGGTGCCGATGTTGTACAGTCCGTTGGCCGGCCGCTGCTGCATCAGCCAGGTGCACATAAGGACGACATCATGCACATATACAAAGTCGCGCATCTGCCCGCCATCGGGATATTGGGGATTGTGTGAACGGAACAGCTTCACCAAGCCTGATTTTATTATCTGGTTGTATGCATGAAAAATAACAGATGCCATGCGTCCCTTGTGGTATTCATTCGGACCGTAAACATTGAAGAATTTTACGCCCGCCCAGAAGGGTGGGGTATGTTTTTGCTCTAATGTCCAGATGTCAAATTCGTTTTTTGAAATTCCGTAAGGGTTTAATGGTTTTAATTGTGTGGGAAGCGCATGGTCGTCGCGGTATCCCAGACTGCCGTCTCCGTAAGTTGCCGCAGAGGAAGCATATACCAGCGGCAGTTGCTCTGCTACGCACAGTTCCCATACTGTTTTTGAATAATCAAGGTTCCATTTTTTATGTACCTCGTAATCCATTTCCGTCGTATCCGTACGGGCGCCCAGGTGAAAAATACATTTGATGGCGCCCGGATGAAGACGGCACCAGTCAAAAAACTGATCCCGGTGCACTTTGTGCGAACGCTTTTTGCCTTTCAGATTCAGCACCTTAGCTTCATCGGCAAAATCATCCACCAGCACCAGATGTTCGTATCCCAGGCTGTTCAGATAACCGGTTAGATAGCTGCCTATAAAGCCGGCAGCACCTGTGACGACGATCGTATCAGTTTTTTGCATAGGATTATATAACGTTAAGCTGCCGGGCAGCATCAATGATGGGCGCCGTGATCATGTGATGCGTCCGTGCCCTGATCAGACGCATCATGATGCGATGCAGGAGCATGCGCATCGCCGTGTCCTCCGTCATCATGGCTCATAACAGCCACAAAGTTGACGGCAGCGATAAACAGTCCTGCCAGGATCAGCACAAACCAGAATGCAGAATTTAATGCAATCCTGGACTTATTTTCAGCAGGATGATGTGCCGTGCCGTGATGGGATTCGTGTGACATGTTTGTGGTGGTTTGTATTTGATTATTACTACAAAAGTAATAGAGAAAAATCACAAATGAAAGTCATGAATTTCACATATGTAAGATTGTACGGGTCGGTGCCTCCATCTTTCATTTGCCTGACAGGGTCCCCAAAAGGATACAATAAAAGTGTTAGCCTTACGTTAATAAATGCAATAGCGGCAGGCCGGACTATCCCCGTATCCGTTTTGATTAGCTGAATACGGGTGATCCGGCAGATTACCGTGCTTAAATATTATGAGCAATGATTTTTAAGTTATCGAAGAAAAACACGTTTTTTAAGTCACGGACAATCATGTTGTTTTTGATTGCTTTCTATATAATGATGGTCGTGTTTCTGATCGTATCCTGAACCATTAATGCTGTACGCTGAGCTGCTTCGTCCATATTTGCCTGGCGGTCTGTACTACGAGCAAATATGGGCCGGCAGGTAAACCAGCGGTAGATATTGTGTGCTGGTTATTTCCCGGTACAATATCGATTTGTTTTATCTGCTTTCCGGTAATATCATACAGTGTGATCGTGCCGTTGGAAATGCCATCATACAATGCAATCTCCACTTGTTCGTCTGCAGGGTTGGGATAAACACTTATTTGCTTTTCCGGGTGAATATCACCGATGCCGGTTTCCTCGCCAAGATCGTAAATATAAAAATCATCTATCGCTGCTTCGACCGTGCCTTGCCCCTGGTTGGGGAGGCTGGGGATAATGCGATCGATAGCTGTAAACTTGAGTTGTACTGATGTTGCCTGCGGCAAATATTCTTTCACAGCGAATATCCGGCGGCGCCAGTTATGGTCTGCCTGGAAGGTTTGTTCTACTGAATGGAACCATGCCGGGGCATTGCCGGATCTGATCTGTACCTGCCACGGATCGGTACGCGCGTTGGTTCCCCGGTTGTTGGAAAACCAGCGGTAATAAGATATTACAGGGTGCTGATAACCGCTGAGGTCAAATACGGGTGTAATAACACTTGTAGCGCCGTTATCGACATCTGCATCATTGATATTGGTCGGATTTGAAAGGGATGAAGGGTTGGCAGTAACCAGACATTTTCCCTGACTATTCCACAGTGTGCGGTCGGCGCCCGGCTGACACTGCAGCTGACCCATGGCGCTGTTCAAATGGGATCCCACAGGTACCGCCTGCTCCCAGATCCCCGCAGTGGCATTGTCGCCCGGTGCATTCCCGATCTGCCATCCGGTAAGATCTTCATCAAAATGAAACCTTTCTACAGATCCGATACCTGTGCCAAACTGATAAGGAATCGTAGATTGTGATACAGGCAGTGTAGGGCTGAAGTCGGCGGGAGCGAATGAATTGGCCACGCTTGTATAATCATAAAGAGTGAAATAGTAATCTATGATAGTGCCCGCAGCCTGCCCGGGTATGGTTCCTGAAAACAGCATATTATTGGTTGAAGACACGGTCATATCTGTTGTGATCCATGTCGTATCGTTCCGTAAGCGGTACGCAAGTTTTAATTCTTTGAATAAAGGGAAATTATCCGGCGGCAGTTGCACTTCTGCCGTTACGACAGTGGCGGTGTTTGCGCGTTGGTTCGGAGCTTCATCATGTACTACTACGGCGTTGGCCAGCAGATAAATGCCATGTTGTGCGAAGGCATTGATAATGTTGTCCATGTTGGGCGTGCCGTTGCTGATATCATTATCATCATCGTCATTCAGCAAGGCAGAGATCAGCACATCATGATATACGGCGCCTTCCATGCCGTTAGGGCCATCAGGCGTATCATACCAGGTCTTTGTAAATATCTCCATCATTTTGGGAATGTCACCCAGTAATACACCCAGTGTCCACCAGGCGCCGGCAATGATTTCGCCATCGGCATGTACTTCACCCCGTATATTCTGCGGATATACTTTCAGATCCTGATCGTACCGGCGTATGAAGCCGTTGCCGCCGGTATAAGCGCCGCTGCCCAATACCGGATTATGGGTAATGCCTAATGCCCAGATATCTGCATGACCTTCATTCAGGGCGCCGTTGCGCATACGATCGCCGATTTGCCAGTTATAAAAGTTCTGAGCAATAGCATGACCATATTCATGGTAAATAATATCGGCGCACATGGCAAAGGAGTTGCATCCGTTACCGGCCTGGTAAAAATTGAGGGTATTAGGCCCGCCACTGTAAAAAGCATTACAAGTGCCGGATACATCTACATTGGTATTGATTGGAATATCCAGCGCTACACAATCAGTCAGGTGCCCCTTCATGAAATCATGTATCTTATTTACGTGGTAGTAGGCATTCACAAAACGGGCAGCCGAGGGGCTTGCATCGGGGAATGTATAAGTCGTCCCGTTTGTTGAAATCGTATGGGTAAATGACGGAGTGTTGTTATTGCTGCTGTTTTGTGCATCGCGCACCCTGGTCCATCGGCCTCTCAGGGCAACGGTAGCTGTCTCGGTGGGGTTGAGCGCAGGGATGTCGAGTACACCTGCTGTATCTGTATAATATTGGTTACCCCCGATCGTGATGCGGAGATTCGCCAGCGGCTCCATAAGCGGCGGATCGGAGGGGGTCAGCGGGTGGATGGCGCCTTGTACGGTCAAATCCAGATTGTCTTTTACTTCATTATCACGATAGAGCAATTGTCCGTTGATCGCATCTACATAGCCGGTCAGGTGTGTTTCTGTGCCATTGAGATTGCCGATTGCGGAAAAGGGCCATGCCGGCCGCAGCGCATACCCATATTCGGCAGGTACCGGAAACCATTCCCAGTCTTCAGTGCTTTGTTCTGAGATCTGGAAGCCGTTTATATTTTCTATGGCCGTAGCCAGTGCTGTTTCGGGGGTGATCGCGGGTGTGCCGGTCATAGCTTCTCCGTAAGAATAATTTCTAATCCGCACAAGCTGCCCGTCCGGAGTGAACCGTAACGTCAGGCGGGCAAAGGCTGTTTTATGCCCGGAGAAAACCTGCTCAAAATGTGCATAGCCTGCATGAGCGGCAGTGCTGGTACTCGTGAGTTGCCATCCGTTTGCGGAGATGCCTGCTGCCGGCAATATCTGTGTCAGGCAATAAGCGGCTTTTTCTGCAAGTGAATTTCCCGGTACGGGGATCGCCGGGCCGTACATATCCCTGTGCATCCCGGTTATACGGTCACGGTGACTGACCCAGCCTTTCATATGTTCAGGAAAAGATGCCGGAACCACCTGAGTGTTGGGCGGCAGCTTATGAAAATCAGAAAAAACAGAATAGATATACGATTCCTTATGTTGACCTGTGGCCGGAAGTACCAGCAGGGTCATTATTATTAATCCGAAAAATTGTTTCATGTAGTAATTTTAGAAAACACAATTCATTTGCAATATAACTTAGTTTCAGTTAATAATGAGTTTTGATATGCCTTGTATTTCATTCGTGATCCATTTATTTATTAAGCTATATTACCTGATTGTAATGGTCTATGTAAAAGGGTATAATAAGCAGGAAGTATATAGGTACGGTTTTTATAGATGCTATTACAACTGGAATTGTTAATCTTAAAAAGCAGGTATATGAAACAAATCGTTTTAGCATCCATCGTTATTTTCTTTGTCACTGGTTTTATTGCCTGCAGCAGCAGTAAAAATGCTGCTACCGGGCCGTACGTAAACAGTTTCTATAAAAAATTGAAGAAAGAGTTACCGGACGCAAAAATTTCTAAATCGGGAGATACCGTAAGGGTGATTTATCCCGAGCTGGCCATGTTTGATTTCGGTAAGGATGAGATCAAGCAAGAAGCGCTTCCGTCATTCAAACGGTTTGCGTTTGTGCTGCAAAAATACGATCGCATCAACTTCATTATCAACGGACACGCGGATAGTATCGGAAGTGATGGTGTAAACAAGCCATTGTCGGAGAGCCGGGCTGTTAGCACCAAGCAATTGATGCTGGACAACGGCATTTCAGCCAACCGTATGCGCACTAACGGACTGGGGGCATCGCAGCCATTGGAAAGTAATGCGACCAGGGACGGGCGGCAGGTTAACAGAAGGGTAGAGTTCCTTTTGTACGATACCAGGAGGGACTAATAATGTAAATGTGACAGATGTGTTGGATGTGACGAATGTGTTTATCACATTTCCCACATTCAACACATTTGTCACATTTTCAAACTACGCAGATACGGCCTGCTGTACCAATTCTGCCGCTTCGCTGAGCAGGATAGCGGATTGTACCTTCAGCCCTGAATTTTCGATCAGCTCTTTAGCCACTTCGGCATTGGTGCCCTGCAAGCGTACGATGATCGGGATATTGATATTCCCAAGGTTATTGTACGCTTCGATGACACCGGCAGCTACGCGGTCGCAACGGACGATACCTCCGAAGATATTGATCAGGATGGCTTTTACGTTCGGGTCTTTCATGATAATACGGAACCCGGCTTCCACGGTCTGCGCATTTGCCGTACCGCCTACATCCAGGAAGTTGGCCGGTTCGCCGCCTGCCAGCTTAATCATATCCATGGTGGCCATGGCCAGTCCGGCGCCATTTACCATACAGCCCACGTTGCCATCCAGCTTTACATAGTTCAGGTTGTATTCACCCGCTTCAACTTCTGTAGGGTCTTCTTCGCTTTTGTCGCGCAGATCGGCGAGATCGCGGTGGCGGATCAGGGCGTTGTCATCGAGATCCATCTTACAATCCACTGCAACAATCTTGTCGTCGGATGTCTTAAACAGCGGGTTGATCTCGAGCATGGCGCAATCAAGGCTGATATATGCATTGTACAGGTTGGTTACGAACTGTACCATGCTTTTATGCGCAGCACCGCTCAACCCCAGATTGAAGGCGATCTTGCGTGCCTGGAAGCCCTGCAGGGGCAGGTTCGGGGCTGCCCATTCCTTAAATATTTTTTCCGGTGTATTGTGTGCTACTTCTTCAATATCCATCCCGCCCTCGGTAGAATACATGATGACGTTCTGCTTTTTTGCACGATCGAGCAGAATAGAGAGATAAAATTCCTTTCTTTCGTTCGGCCCGTCGTAATACATATCCTGGGCGATCAGTATTTTGTTTACTTTTTTACCTGCAGGCCCGGTCTGGATGGTGACCAGCGTATTGCCCAGTATGTTTTTTGCTACGGTTGCCGCATCTTCAGCGCTTTTGATCACTTTTACGCCGTGCTGTTCCGGTACTTCTTTCATCGTGCCTTTACCACGTCCGCCGGCATGTATCTGTGCTTTCAGCACGGCAAATTTACTGCCTGTGGCGGCCGCAATTTCTTTATAAGCTTTTACGGCATCATCTGTATTATCGACAGCGATACCTTCCTGTGTCGGTACGTTATAGCGTTTCAGTAATTCTTTGGCTTGATATTCATGCAGGTTCATTCAGCAAAAATTTTTGCAAAGGTAATCTAATAAAATGGAGAATGGAAAGTAAGAATTGAAAATGGAGAATTGAAAATTGAAAGTTGAAAATTGTGATTGTCAAATCTGCACTACCATGACTGAACCCCGGAGGGGTGATATGATTATAATTGTCAAATCTGTACTACCACGACTCAATCCCGAAGGGATGATATGATTATAACTGCACCCAATTGAAAATGGAGCATGGGAAGTAAATCCACGCTCCATTTTCAATTCTCCATTTTCAACTTTCAATTACCCCAGATATACCTTCAGTGCATTGCTGTACCGTGCTTTCTGAAGGCGTTTGATCGCGCGCTCCTTGATCTGGCGGATACGTTCTTTGGTAAGGTCGTACTTATCGCCGATCTCTTCGATGGTCGGGCCATTATCGCCTTCCAGGCCAAAATAAGCAGCCAGGATCTCGGCTTCGCGAATGCTGAGCGATTTCAAAATGCGACGGATCTCTGCACGCAGGGAATCTTTCATCACATCTTCATCGGTATCGGCGCTGCCTTCGAGCAGGTCGCCCATAGCTACATCTTCGGCTTCGTGCACAGGCGCATCCAGTGAAGTATGACGGGTATTGCTTGTGAATATATTGGTAACTTCCGTTTCGCTCATTTCGAGTATCTCAGCCAGTTCTTCGGTAGAAGGCTCACGTTCGTGCTCCTGCTCGAATGCAATAAATGCTTTATTGGCTTTGTTATACGTGCCGATCTTGTTCTGGGGCAACCGTACAAGGCGTCCCTGCTCGGCCAGCGCCTGCAGGATCGACTGGCGGATCCACCATACGGCATAAGAAATAAATTTAAAACCTTTGGTTTCGTCAAAGCGCTGTGCTGCCTTGATCAGACCAAGATTACCTTCATTGATCAGGTCGCTGAGCGACAAGCCCTGGTGCTGGTATTGCTTGGCCACTGACACCACAAAGCGGAGGTTGGACTTCACCAGCTTTTCCAGCGCCCATTGGTCGCCCATGCGGATACGCTGCGCCAGGGTAGTTTCTTCTTCGGGTGTGATCATGGATATTTTACTGATCTCCTGGAGGTATTTTTCTACTGCCTGCGAATCGCGGTTGGTAATCTGGGTAGCAATTTTTAGCTGCCTCATAGAATAGAAATTTAATTTTAAGTTCGGTTGCTCTTATAAAAAGACGACAAAAGCGGTCAAATAGTTTGCTTATGTGCGTTTTTTAAGAAAATATTTGCTTATATTCCTTTCACAAATTATGTTCCATGATTTTTGCGGGGGAAACGTTTCTTCTGTGTAAAATTCAATAAAATCCTGCCACGCCGCGCCAGGTGTGGTGCAACAAAAGACATGGAAATAAGTTATAGCCTTATAAGTCAACCCGGAAAAGGAAATATTGTCTGAAACCGGACGCAAAATTAATCAGGAATGTCAAAATTGCTACCTTTGCGCCCTATCTTTTCCAATCTTTAACATTTATATGCAAAAAGATCTGTATCAACATCCTGACTATTATCTGGTTGACGAATTGTTAACGGACGAACATAAGCTGATCCGCGACTCTGTGCGCGCTTATGTAAAAAAGGAAATCTCTCCGGTTATCGAAGCCTATGCACAGAAGGCTGAGTTCCCCAAGCAAATTATCCGGGGGCTGGGCGAGTTGGGCTGTTTTGGCCCTACGATTCCTCAGGAATACGGTGGAGCGGGGTTAGATTATATTTCCTATGGCATTATGATGCAGGAACTGGAGCGGGGCGATTCCGGTATCCGTTCTACGGCGTCGGTACAGGGATCACTTGTGATGTTCCCGATCTACAAGTTTGGCAGTGAGGAGCAGCGAAAAAAATATTTACCGAAGCTGGCAACGGGTGAATGGATGGGCTGCTTTGGACTTACGGAACCGAATCATGGTTCCAACCCGGCGGGGATGGAGACGAATTTTAAGGATGCCGGCGACCACGTAGTGCTCAACGGTGCGAAGATGTGGATATCCAACGCGCCTTTTGCGGATATCGCGGTGGTTTGGGCGAAAAATGAAAACGGGGAGATACAAGGACTGATCGTGGAGCGGGGTATGGAAGGATTCTCTACGCCTGAAACACATGGCAAATGGTCGCTTCGGGCTTCTGCTACCGGTGAACTGGTTTTTGACAACGTAAAAGTGCCGAAGGAAAATATATTTCCGAATATCAAAGGATTGAAGGGGCCGCTGAGTTGCCTTTCCAGCGCCCGGTATGGCATTGCCTGGGGAGCGCTCGGCTGTGCCATGGATTGCTACGATACGGCATTGCGCTATGCGCAGCAGCGCGTTCAGTTTGATAAACCGATCGCTGGATTTCAGCTTACCCAGAAAAAGCTGGCGGAAATGATCACGGAAATCACCAAGGGGCAGTTGCTCAACTGGCGGCTCGGGGTGCTCAAGAACGAAGACCGTGCTACGCCCGCCCAAATATCCATGGCGAAACGCAATAGCTGCGATATTGCCCTGAAAATAAGCCGTGAGGCCCGCCAGATACTCGGTGGCATGGGCATTACCGGCGAATTCAGCATCATGCGGCATATGATGAACCTGGAGTCAGTTGTAACTTATGAGGGTACCCATGATATTCATTTGCTGATCACCGGCATGGATGTGACGGGAATTAACGCATTTAAATGATCTGATCCTTCATCAATTAAGTTTGTTATTTGTGGTGGGACTTTTCCCGCCATTTTTTTGTCCTTTTGGGGGCGAAAATGAAATTATCCGGATAAATGTCCGTATATTTGTGACAAATGTCCGTGATATGACCACAGAAAAGAAAAGCAGGAAGAAGAAATATCCGGTAACTCCGGAGCAGACGGATAAAGATAAAGTAGAAGAGCCGGCACAGGTCTATGCGTTTGCCGCTATTGCCGGTGGCAATGATTTTATGGATGCCGGCCTCTCCCGGTCAATGGAATTGCTTGGGATTGTACTTTCATTCAAGCCGAAAAAGGCCTCAGCATACGATTATATCACTGTGATCCGTGAGGGTATTTATAAAGAATCCATGGATCGGCTGATGAAGATTGCCGGCCTTACTTCAGCCGAGATGGCAAGCCTGGTCCATACTTCAGATCGTACGCTCCGGCGTTACCAGGATCGCCACAAGCTAAACCCGGATCAGTCGGAGCGGCTGATCGAGCTGGCACGGCTTTATGCCCGTGGGGAAGAGGTCTTTGAGGATATGGCGTTGTTCCGGGAATGGATGGATACGCCGTTGCCGGCCTTGGGGCATCAGACGCCCAAGTCTTTCCTCGATACCTCGATCGGTATTGACATGCTCCTGAAACAATTACAGCGTATAGAACACGGCACTTATTCATAATGCAGGTATATAGAATCAGCAAATGCCGCTTTATAGACGATCTGTCCGGTTATGGCGCTGCGCAAAGCGGAGGGCGGTGGAACAGCCCCGGAGTGTACATGCTGTACGTATCGGAATCGGCTGCGCTGGCGCTCCTGGAGAATATTGTGAACAACACGCTTCAGTTACGCATGCCTTTCTGCCAGGTAACGCTTGAATTGCCTGCAAGCAACATACCCGTTGTAGATGTTGACAATCTTCCGCCCGGTTGGAACCGTTACCCGCCTGCTGCCGTATTAAAGGCAATTGGTGACAGTTTCATCCGTTCGGGGGAGCATCTGGCGCTGAAAGTACCTTCTGCTATTATGAGCGGACAGTGGAATTATCTGATCAACCCGGCTCATCCGGATGCGGAAAGCATACAGATCATATCGCGGGAGAAAATAACCATTGATGAACGGTTAAAAACCACTGGTGCCGGGTGAAAATATCACCCTCTTCTTTTTTTCTTGGACAAAAAAAGAAGCAAAAAAGTCACCGGCTGGGATCCAATTAGCAAAAAAATGATTCCATTCCGCTAAAACAAATCAAACTTGCGCTCCGCGCTTCGGACAGGATTTGTTTTGGCCGCTCCATTCCATCATTTTTTTAACGCCATTGGCTCCAAGGCCGGATGCTGAGTTG
>JBEBVQ010000008.1:0-19022 GCA_040392625.1 Taibaiella soli
CAATCCTGTGTGATTGCCCTCTATGCTGTGTCGCAGAATTATTTGCACCTTTGCGTATGCGTACGGTAATACAACGGGTTTCCAGCGCGGCGGTTCATATTGACGGCCGGGAACATGCTGCCATTGGTTGCGGGTTTTTGCTGCTGCTGGGTATCGAAGTAGATGATACTAAAGAAGACGCAGACTGGCTTTGCAAAAAGATTGCCGGCATGCGGATCTTTGCCGATGATGCAGGATTGATGAATTGCGATATCCGGGAAGCAGGCGGACAAGTGCTGGTGGTAAGTCAGTTTACGCTTCATGCCTCCTGCAAAAAAGGCAATCGACCTTCCTTTATTCGTGCAGCCCGGCCGGAGCAGGCAATACCGCTGTATGAATATTTTGTAGCGCAGTTGTCGGGTTTGTTGCAGCAGCCGGTGGCAACGGGTATCTTTGGCGCCGATATGCAGGTGTCGCTGGTCAATGACGGCCCGGTGACGATCCTGCTCGATACAAAAAACAAAGAATAACAGTCGTGATTTTTGACGATGAATATTTCATGAAAGAAGCCCTTCGGCAGGCAAAGCTGGCGGCGGATGCCGGAGAAGTGCCGGTGGGCGCCGTGGTGGTCTGGGATAACCGGATCATCGGCCGGGGACATAATCAGGTAGAAAGGCTCAATGACACAACTGCACATGCGGAGATGATCGCGATCACGGCGGCCACCAACAGTATCGGCGCCAAGTACCTGGCAGAAGCAACGCTGTATGTAACGGTGGAGCCATGCCTGATGTGTGCCGGTGCGATTTACTGGTCGAAGGTCGGGCGGATCGTATATGGCGCGCCGGATGTGAAGAATGGCTACCGGAAAACCGCAGGCGATAATTATCCGTTTCATCCCAGATCCACCATCACTACTGGTGTGCTGGCAGCGGAGTGTGCGATGCTGATGAAGTCTTTTTTTGCGGAGCGGAGGGGATAAAATGATACTATTGTCTGAATCACGGATTAGGTGGATTAAAAGATTCCACGGATTTTAATCCGTGCCATCTGTGTAATCCGGAAAGATCCGTGATCCAGATAATTTTCTACACCAACGTTGCTCCCGCTATATCCACCAATTGTGCGGTTTTGGGTTGTACAGAGAATCCGTCTTTCTCCACGATCGGTTCGGGATAAAGCACCAATGACGTATTATGCTGCTTCCACCAGCCGTCGCGCAGCCGTGAAAAATGAAGGATGCCTGATATCGCACAGCGCCGGTCATTGCTGCTCCATTCATCAATCCGTTCAAATAATCCATGCGGCACCTGGGCCAGGTTGTCGAAGCTCACATATACGCGGAAGTAAAAATCATCGGTCAATGTTGATTGGGTTTCTCGATACAGCTTTTTGTATTCGTACCGGTAATCATAACGTAGTGCTGACAAATCACTCAATACGGCAGAAGCAGTCGGAAATCCTCCCGCGCCTTTGCCGTAAAAAAATTGCTCCTCAGCCAGGCCGCTCTCAATGATCACGCCGTTATATTCATTGCGTACGTCTGCCAGCAGGTTGTCTTTCTTCACAAATTGTGGTAACACGAAAGCGGCGATCTTTCCGTCTTTCAGCTTGCGGGCCTGGGCCACCAGCTTGATGTCGTACTGCTTTTCTTTGGCAAATACAGCGTCTTCGGCATGCAGCTTATCGATACCGGCATGTATCAGTCCGGAAGGATGCGCCACCAGGCCGTAAGCATGCGTCAGCAGGATGGTCAGTTTGTTGACAGCATCAATGCCTGCTATGTCCAGTGTTGGATCACTTTCGGCAAAACCCTTTTCCTGCGCCAGTTTCAGCGCCTGCTGAAAATCGAGGCCATCTTCTCCGATCCGAGTAAGGATGTAGTTGGTGGAGCCGTTCACGATACCCTGTAATCCTTGCAGCAGGTCGTTATCGTAATATTCCTCCAGGTTGCGGATCACCGGTATGCTGGCGCAGCAGGCTGATTCGTAGAGGAACGGTGTATGGTGCACACGCTGTAGTTCCAGCAGTTCTGATAACCGTTCTGCCACCAGCTTTTTGTTGGCGCTCACAACCGCTTTACCCGAAGAGAGTGCGCTGCTCACGATCGTCCATGCAGCATCTGCATCATCAATCAATTCTACGATCACATTGATCTCCGGGTCATTGAGCAAGGCAGAGGGATCGGTAGTGAACAATGCTGCCGGCGCATTACGCTGCTTATCCGGATGTTTGATGCAGATCTTACGTATGGTCGCGTTGAGCGAAGTGGTCTGGTTTAATACTTTATATAATCCTTCTCCTACAACACCGAAGCCAAACAGGCCGATGGTGAGTTGTTTTTGTTTTATAGACATCTTGGATAATTGAAAGTTGAAAATGGATAATTGAAAATGGATTTAATGTGCAGAGTGTGTCAAACATGATTTAGTTGTATGACTCTTTCCGTTTTTTGATCTTCCGATCTGTTGGATACGCGGTCGAGTGCCTGAGCTATATCGTCTATCAGATCCTGCGCATCTTCCAACCCTACACTCAGGCGAATAAGGCTGTCTGCGACGCCTGATGAACGGCGTTTCTCTTCGGGAATGGATTTGTGGGTCATGCCGGCGGGGTGACAGAGCAGGCTCTTTACCCCGCCGAGGCTTTCCGCCAGCTTAAAATACCGGGTACTGCATACCACGCTGGTGGCTGCTTCAACAGTATCTTCCTTGAGCGAGAATGAGATAATGCCGCCAAAGGCGCTTTGTTGTTTTGCTGCGATGTCGTGATTAGGGTGTTGGGGCAGGCCGGGGTAATATAGCTTGTCGATTGCAGGATGATCTTGCAGGAACTGCGCTACTTCGAGCGCTGTACGGCAATGCCTTTCCATGCGGAGATGGAGTGTCTCCACACCGCGGATGATCAGCCAGCTATCGTGGGGTGAGAGGATGGCGCCGCTGGCATTCTGGATAAAACGTATCTCAGCGCCCAGCTCTTCCGTGCGCGTCACAACCAGACCCGCGATCAGGTCGCTGTGCCCGCCGAGGTATTTGGTAGCGCTGTGTATGACGATGTCGGCGCCGAGATCGAGCGGCTGCTGCAGGGCAGGCGAACAAAAAGTATTATCCACACAGAGCAGGATGTTGTGTTGCCGTGCTATTCCGGCGATAGCAGCGATATCGCTGATTTTTAATGTGGGATTGGTAGGCGATTCGATCCAGATAAGTTTTGTTGCAGGAGTAATTGCCCGGGCAACGTTCTCTGCGTTTGTAGCATCCACATAATTCACCTTGATCCCGAACTTGGCGTAGATATGTGTGAACTGGCGGAAAGCGCCGCCGTAGATATCATCTACCGCTACGATCTCATCGCCGCTTTTCAGGAGTTTTACAACGGCATCAATTGCAGCCAGGCCGCTGGCAAATGCGGATGCGGATGCGCCGTGCTCCAGTTTGGCAATGATTTTTTCGAGGGCTTCGCGTGTGGGGTTGCCGCTGCGGGCATAGTCGTAGCCTTTGTTTACGCCGGGGGCTTCCTGTACAAAAGTGGAGGTTTGGTAAATGGGTACTGCGATGGCGCCGGTCAGCGGATCTACGGGGATGCTGTGGATGAGTTCGGTTGCGTTGCTCATGATTTTCTGTTTTTGCTTTGGTGAAAAATGTTTGATTTTTCAGTACAGCATGACTCATCAGGAGACTACCGGCAACGCATTTCTCAGAACAGACCGTATGAATGGCGTGCAATAAAAAAAGCGCTCCCGATAAATCAGAAGCGCTTCGCGTTATTTGAAGCCCGCGTCCGGGCATTTCATCCAACTTGTTGCATCTGACTTATCTTTCCTGCACCCAGGCTTGCACCTGTACAGGATGGAGTTAGCACCAGCTTCCCCGGTTTTAACCGGAGAGAGGTTGCTAAGGCGTCATCGGGCCATATCCCTCTGCCTTTCTTGATAAGTGATGTTGTAAAGAACTGGGTGCAAAGTTATAGACAGGGAAATTAATTCTCCAAATTTTTTTTCAATGAAGACCATTTTAGTGTGCATTATTCATCCGGAGATCCGGGATCAGAGTTGCTTTTAACTGTGTTAAATCCAATGCGTACACGTTCTTTTTGTTCTGTTTCCAACTTGTCTTTTTTAAGCAAGTAATTTATGGCTTCATACACATCCTTGAACTGAGTATTATACTTGCTTTCAAGCGCTTTCAGCTTGTCTGTCAAATCCTGGTGACTCAAAGCATATTGTCGCAGGAACACAAAGGCTCTTACTATCTGTATATTCATCTCTATAGCTTTAGGACTACTCAACACGCTTGCGAGCATGGCTACTCCCTGTTCTGTAAATGCAAAGGGATTAAACTTGCTGTGTTTCCCCCGTCCGGTTTCTAAGGACGCAATTTGCGTCCTTAAAGCGTTATATTCTTCTCTTGATATCTCAAACATAAAATCCGGAGGGAAACGATGTATATTACGCCTTACAGCTGTTTGGTTTCTGTTTCATACAGCGCTGCCAGGTCAAAATCCAGCATTACTTTTTGCCCCCGTATTTCGTAAATCCTGCTTTGGATGGTTTGTAATTCCATATCCTGTATTTTGCGCGATAGCATAGAACGCGCCACTTTATCAGCATGTAAATTAAATTATCTTACGAACTTGATAATCAGTTAATTCTATTTATTATTATTTATTAGGATAAAATGATAATTTATGATCCTGTGATAGCCGTAGTAGAAAAATCCTGACGGCCATTATCTGAAAATTTACACTAACTTGCAGCCCCACCTTGCAACAGCATGGATTTACCCGAAGGCAAAAAAGTATATTTCGCGTCCGATTTTCACCTGGGCATACCTGATAAGGCATCCAGCCTGGCGCGTGAAAAGCGTATCTGCCGCTGGCTCGATGATATAAAGCACGATGCTGCCTGCATTTACCTGGTAGGTGATCTTTTTGACGCCTGGTTCGAGTATAAGCACGTAGTGCCTAAAGGATATCTGCGATTCCTGGGCAAGCTGGCGGAACTGCGTGATGCAGGCGTGCCCATTGAAGTTTTCACCGGTAATCATGATCTATGGATGCGTGGCTATTTTGAAGAGGAACTGGATATACCGGTGCATCATCATCCTGTGACACGCATATACAACGGTAAGAAATTCTTTATTGCACATGGCGATGGCTTGGGTCCCGGTGATAATGGCTATAAAGTATTGAAGAAAATACTTACAAACCCGGTAGCCCAATGGCTCTACCGGAGGATACACCCAGACACGGGCGTGGGCATGGCTTCATGGTTTAGCAGGCTTGGCCCGAAGCACATGGAGAAAAATATCAGTAACAAGTTTCTCGGTCCGGAAAGGGAATGGCTTGTGCAGTTTTCATTGAATACCCTTGAACGTGAGCATTTCGATTATTTTATTTTCGGTCACCGGCATATTGCACTTACCTGGCCGTTGCAGCCGGACAGTATCAGTATGTATGTAAACCTGGGCGACTGGATCAATCATAACAGTTACGCCGTTTTTGACGGACAATCATTGCGGCTTGAATTTTATAAGGAATAAAGAAAGATTGTGTGATGAAACGAACGCTCGTATTGATCCGTCATGCCAAAACCAAACCGGCAGGTTTGCTGCAGGACGATTTTGATCGCCGGTTGAATGACCGTGGAGAGCAGGATGCGCCTGAAATGGGTCGCCGGTTGCACTGGCACAGCATCATACCCGATCTGATCGTGGCCAGTACTGCGAAACGGGCAGCGCAAACGGCGCGAGGCATTGCGGCATCAGTAGATTATCAGGAAGGCAGGATACAATGGGAACACCGGTTGTATCTTTGTGAACCTGAGGTATTTGAATCAGTGATTTCGGCGCTCCCGGATGAAATAATGACGGTATTTATTATCGCACACAACCCGGGCATTACGGAATTTGTGAACGCATTGTCGCCTCATTATCATATCGACAACCTGCCTACCTGCGGTGTGGTAGGCGTACATGTAACGGACGGCAGTTGGCCCGATTTTTCGACAAGTAAAAAAGAAGTATTTTTATCAGACTATCCCAAGAAACATATATGACCCCCCTAAAGACTATTGTGCAGGCCAGCAGTGTTGTAGAAAAATTATTTGAAGAACATTTTGGAACGCCCCCGGAGGATATCACACATTTACCCGTATCAGGATCGGACAGGCGTTACTTCAGAATGCAGGGCGGCGGCAATACAGTAGTCGGAACATACAACACCAACATCGCAGAGAATAACACGTTTTTTTATTTTACAGAATTGCTGCGCAAGCATGAGGTCAACGTACCGGAGATCTATAAAGTGAGCAAAGACCGCCGTGCCTATCTGCAGCAGGATCTCGGTAAGCGCTCCCTCTTCGATCAGTTGATGGAAGAGGGGCTGACGGATGCTGTACGCAAAAATTACCACAAGAGTCTCGAGTTGCTGGCACGTGTACAATGGATTGCGGGGCGGGAGGCAGATTACAAACAATGCTTCGCCGCACATCAGTTTGATGAGAAAGCTATCATGGCCGATCTGCTGTATTTCAAATATTATTTTGCAGACCTTCAGAAAGTGCATTATGACAAAGAAGGGCTGATGAGCGAAATGGAATTGCTAAGCCGTGAGCTGGGGCGCATACAACCCCAGATGCTCATGTATCGCGATTTCCAGTCGCGCAATATTATGCTGCACGACGGCCAGATATACTTTATAGATTATCAGGGTAGCATGCAGGGGCCGCCGCAGTACGACATCGCCTCTTTATTATGGCAGGCAAAAGCACAATTGCCGGCTGCATGGCGGGAAGACCTGCTCAACGGATATATCGCCAGTCTGAGCAACCTGCACGTGGCGCGGATGGATGAAATTCACTTCCGCCGCGGTTACGCACAGTTTGTGTTGTTGCGCCTCCTGCAGGTACTGGGCGCCTATGGATTCCGGGGGCTGATCGAGCATAAACCACATTTCATCAGCAGCATCGGTCCGGCGTTGAAGAATCTTGAAACCTTTCTTTCCGACTATCCCCAGATACCTGCTTATCCTGAGATGCGTTCCCTGCTGGAGAAGCTATGCGCTGCCGAAGTGCAGGAGCGTTATGCACAGCCCGCTCATGTGGAAAATTCAAAACTGCAGGTGCAGATCAACAGCTTCTCATACAAAAGCGGCATACCCAAAGACAAAGGAAGCCACGGCGGCGGATACGTATTTGATTGTCGTGGGCTGCTGAACCCGGGACGATATGCTGCGTACAAAAACCTTACAGGGAAGGATGAAGCGGTAAAGCAATTCCTTGAGCAGCAGACGGATATGCCTCAATTTCTTGAATACGCTTGTGCGCTTGTTTCCATGCATGTGGAGGATTATCTGGAGCGTGGGTTTGAGCAATTGAGCATCTCATTCGGCTGTACCGGCGGCCAGCATCGTTCTGTTTATGCTGCCGAAAAACTGGCGGATTTCCTCAACGTAAAATACAACCTGGCGGCTACCGTGTCCCATCTCAATGAAAAGAAATGGGTGTTGGGCGAAGGAAATGTGTAACCCGTAGAGACACGATGCATCCGTCTCCCACATCAATACAACAACAGACGTGATGCAAAACAGACGCGACGTATCGCGTCTCTGCGTTATTTTTCTATCCCGGAATATTTTTTATAGATCGCCCTGTATCCAAACAGCCTTCCGATCGGGGCAATCGTATTCATCAGCACTTTCTGGATGCCAAGCGGCATGTCGGCAAGGTATGATTTGCTGTCCAGGTATTTAAGGGTTACCAGTTCCTGTATCAAACCATATTTCCCGTTTTTGCTTTTTCCGTCGGCGGCAAGGCCCACCAGGTTTTCCACCAGATAATCAAAGTCTAACCCGGGAGACATGGAATGAATATAGGTCAGTTCCGTGTCTTCGTTGTTGTAATGGTTGTGTGGCTTGTTTTTTGGCAGCGTCAGTTTTTCACCTGCTGAAAGTGTTGTGATTTCCCCATCCGACCAGATCGTGAGCTTTCCTGAAATGATCTCGAATGTCTCATCCTGCAGTGTGTGAAAATGATTGGGAACAAGCTGGCCTTTGCTTTTAATGGTTGCTTTCAAAGTAACACGTTCTCCGTTTGTGTCGCCGGACGTTTCGAGGTACTCATAAAAATCTCCGTTAATTGGGTTGGTGATTACTTGTCCTTTGGTTGGCATTGGTTTTGATTAATAATGAAAAGATCCTCAGTTTGCCCCGTCTGTTTTTATCCGTTACTATATTTCCTCCTAAACGAATTTACGAAAAATAGATTGATGACAGCAGATTGTTTTTGGAGTTGTCAGTGGTTTGGGTATTCGTCAATTCCAGATACCATTCATTTCTGTCAATATCATTGGTTTCCCGTCTGTAATAACGATGGTATGTTCGTGTTGTGCCATGAATCCGCCTTTATTGCCAACCATTGTCCAGCCATCGTTCCGGGTTATGGCATATGTTGATGCGGTTGATATAAATGTTTCGATGGCAACGACAGCGTTCTTCTTGAATCTTGTCAGGTTAAACCTGTCTCTGTAATTGGCTATCTCATTTGGTTCCTCATGAAGTCCTCTGCCTGTTCCATGTCCCGTCAGGTTTTTGATCACTTTATAACCGCGTTTTCTGGCTTCTGTTTCTATCAGATATCCTATGTCTGAAATGCGGATGCCGTCTTTGATGTTATGGATTGCTTTATACAGGATCTGCTTTGAAGCGTCTATGAGTTTTTGGTGTTTGTGGATGTCAGTTCCAAGCACAAACGAATTGCCGTTGTCCGACCAAAAGCCGTCCAGTTCGGCTGAGACGTCTATATTAACCAAGTCGCCTTCCTTGAGTATTTTTTTGTCGGACGGTATGCCGTGGCAAAATTCATTATTCACGCTTATACAAGTCCAGCCCGGGAAACCATAGGTTAAATAGGGCGCAGATCTTGCCCCGAAATCCGAAAGGATTTTTGCCCCATAGTTGTCTAATTGCTTTGTGGTCATACCGGGTGCTGCATAATTTCTCATTTCGTTTAAGGTATAAGCAACAGCTTCGCTTACTTTTTTCATCCCGGTTAATTCCGTTTCTTTTGTTATTGACATCTTTGTGCTTGCTTATCAGGACGTAGTTTGTATTTAATCGTTCAACCGCGTATCAATAGCGCATTTTTATCCAATTCCACCTGATTTTTTTCTGTTACAAGGTTCACAGAGCAATTGGATATTCCTATAAGTGTTAGACCCTCCCTTTGAGAATGGAATAATATGGTCGAATTCAAGTCGTTCATTACTGTCACACTCTCTACATTTGCCATTATCTCTGTTCCACACAAGGTCTTTCACTTGTTGTGAAATATGTCTGCTTTGTAAGCCATTTGACACAATTGTTGATTTTGGAAATTTTGCAGTGTCAAGGTTTGTAATATCGGCCCCATGCTCTATCGCCCGGCTAATTTCATTCTCCTTAAACTTGTCAAACTGGTCATAACTCAAATTGAATAACCCTTGTAAATCCACATTATGAATAGCTTCTTCTTTACTTATATTGTTGTCAATATAAATTCTCTCAAACTGACGATGTAAAATATCTTCTACTTCTTGGTACCGATGAGTGTAAAAGTCACCTTCTTTTATTTTGAAGTATTTTTTTAGAAGTCCAACATTGAATTTTTCGTTGTCTGAAATTATGTGATCATTCAAAATTAGATTGATGTAGACGAGTAGCAGATCAATAAGCTCTTCATGTATATCTTCTATTTTTCTGATTTTATGTTCGTCAAGAATTTTTTGAATGTTTTCTCTGTTAAGTTCGTTGTTGTAGATGAGTTCAGCAATGTCAATGACATAATCACTAAAACTTTCAATGGACAGAATGATTCCGAATGCTTCGTGAAGTTCTAAATCATTTTTGGGTAAAGCTGGTTGCATACGGGTAGTTTTTTGTCAATTAAAAATGTACTATAACTCTCAAATATACACAACCCGCCCGTTTCTAAACGCTTAAAAAAAGGATAAAGTCTGCTTATAATCTTCACCTTCGTTAATGCTGATGCTTTTCTTGTTTTTCATCAGTTTCAAGCAACCAGTTAAAAACGTTCAGGTGTTTTATACCGCTTCGGTTTTGGGTGAACGAATCGGTTGTAAGTAAAAATTTCGGATAGTTGTCGTTGATCTTTTCTAATGCACCAAATTCACGTGCTACGGTGTTTTCGTTTGTCATTTGCCATGCTACCTGGTAGTATTCAATATCGCCTGTCGGGGTTTTGCATACAAAGTCCACTTCGGTATTACGACTTGTGCCTGTCCAGATTTTGTTACCTCTGCGTAACAATTCAAGATAAACAACGTTTTCCAGTATGTGCCCCCTATCGGTGGTGCGTTCTTTGCCGGCCAGAATGTTGAGCAAACCTGCGTCCACCAAATAATATTTTTCCTGCGTAGCCAATTGCTTTTTACCTTTCAGATCAAAGCGGTTCACTTTGTAAAACACAAAACTTGCTACCAAATATTCCAAATACCGTTCTACTGTGGTGTTGTGTGTGCTTTGCCCGTCTTGTTTCAGGGATTTGGCAATATTACCCGGTGAAAGAGCATTGCCAATATTTGAAGCCACAAATCTTACGATGTTGCCAAAAGCCCGTTTGTCGTTTATTTGGTGTCGTTGCGTAATGTCTTTTTCAATAATAGTGTTGTAAATGGCTTCCAGGTATTCATAAATTTTATCAAAACCGCTTTCACGTAACGCTACGCCTTTTGGTAATGATGTTTCATTCACGTAATCAAAGAAAAAGGTTTCATAGTTAAGATATTTGTTGCTGGCATCAATGTTGCGTGCCGTTAAATATTCTTTGAACGAAAAGGGCAAAATAGAGATTTCGATATAGCGGCCACTCAACAAAGTCGCCAGTTCGCCCGAAAGCAGAAATGCATTTGAACCTGTAATGTAAACGTCCACATTTGGTTTTACAAACAAGCCGTCCACCAACCGTTCAAATTCGTTTACATTTTGAACTTCGTCTAAAAAGACATAGCACGGATTTGATAAATCCAGTTGGTTGATGATATGTGCATACAAGGCATCTAAATCAGTTAAAAACTTTCGGTGTTCAAAATCTTCAAAGTTCAGAAAGACAATTTGCTTACGTTTTACACCTTGCTTTTGCAAACGTTCACAGTACATTTCCAGCAAGGTACTTTTGCCCGACCTGCGTAATCCGCTTATTACTTTTATGAGATCTTTATCTTTGTAAGCCAGTAGTTTACTGATGTATTCCTTACGATTTGTGAAGTTTCCCATATTGCAAAGATAGCAATCAATAATCATTAAAACTCGTAAAATTTACAAGTTTTAATGATTTAAGGCTATTGGACTCCCGATGCCGGATAAGCAATGGGGAGGGGAACTTATGGCCATCCTCTCCCTGACACATACAATTCCACAAACGTACAACTTTATTTATATGGCATACATTTTGAATTTCAACAAAAATATGATTCAAAAACTTTGTTTATATCATCCCTGCCTACCTTTACTCCCGATATCAATAACCGCGAACCTTCTGTAATTACCTGAAGGATAATCGCTTTGAATCTCCCCTGACGGAATATGAGAAATTTCACATGGAACGAGAGGATAAGCCCAATTGTCTGCGATACACGCAGGCCAGCTTATTCGTTCCAGGGTCTCTCATAACCTCGTAGGCGGTAAGTTGAGCCTGCGTTTTTTTCATATCTGAAATTTATGTATATAATACGCTCCACGATTCATCGCCTTCCCTTCATACCGGCAACCGAAGGTGCGCCTTTTGTCTAACCACTGCAAACGGCCATAACCGTGCTGCAGACAAATCTCTATGGTATGAAAAAGATCACAAGTAAAGCTACAAACGCCCCTCATGTCCCGCTCCACATCATCAGGCGTATAAAGGACATCAACCGCTACCCCTTCTCCGGCAACGGGATACTGCACATCGGGCAGGCACGGCGAAAGCCTGTTGCCACCGTCTGCGCCCTCTTCGATTATGGCATAGACGCAAGCCTCATAGACGTCTGGAACGAGTGGACAGACATCGCCATCACCAGCGACCAGGAAAACGAATACCGCGAAGGCAGCAGCCGTGCACGGCTCAACCGGTTCAGCGCTCATCTCCGGCAGCTCATAGCAGCATGGCTGCGGGTCTATACGCGCATCACCCCGGAAGTGTTACGTCCGCCGTTGGAGTTACCACAGCGCAGCACGACAGAATCACACAACCCCGAAGTAGTCTTGGCTACCTTCCGCCGATTGTACCATCGCGAAGAAAGCCTGAAAGAATTATGGACGGTGCTGGATGCCGTTGCCGCCAGTTCGATAACAAGGCCGGTCGTGCGGATGAACCTGTTGAGTTATTTCGAGGCGATTGCCTGCATCGTGGAAGCGACATGCGCACTCCGGCCGATAAAGCAGCGGGCGTAATCCGTACCAGATGCTGATCTCTGATTCAGACAACGGGAAATACGGCAGGCCACACGGTTATGACCACATTTCCCGTTTTCTGTCCCGTTTCTACGTACCGGTACGCATCTACAATCTCCGCTAACGGGTAGCGCCGGTCAATGACCGGTTTAAACCTGCCGCTCACGATCAGCTCTTTCAGGAACACCACATCGTCTTTGCTGGTTTTCGGAATCGGAAATAAAACCTTTTTGCCGCGGGATAAAGAAGCAGTCAACGCTAAAAAAATGTTCTCGGAATTTTTACCCAGCTCTGTGGAAATGTAGATACCCTTTTCCCGGAGCAGGGGTTTGCATTGTCCGAATGAGCTTTTTCCGACGGCGTCAAACACGAAGTCGAATGTTTGGTCTGTTTGAGTAAAGTCCTCCTGTATATAGTCAATCACCACATCGGCGCCCAGTGATTGCACGAGCGCTGCGTTTTTCGTATTGCATACGGCTGTAACCGTTGTGCCGAAATATTTTGCCAGTTGTACTGCAGCCGAGCCGATAGCGCCGGTTGCGCCGTAGATGAGTACGTTGTGCCCTGGTTGTACTTTTGCCGCCCTGATATTGCCCAATGCATAGTGTGCGCCTTCGGTGACGGGTGCGGCCTCTTCGAATGTCAGGCCATCCGGTATGGTCGTAATGGCGCCATCGGCGGGAGTCGTCATGTATTCGGCATGTGCGCCGAACGTTATGTCGTTATAGCCGAATACCCTGTCGCCGGGTTTAAATGCAGTCACGCTTTTACCCACGGCTTCAATCACTCCGGCAAATTCGTTGCCGAGGGTGTGATGTTTTGGCCGGAACAGTCCGCTGAAAAACCGGGAAACAAAATATTGGGCGCTCCGGAATCCGCAGTCGGTACGGTTAACGGTTGTGGCATGCACTTTTATCAGTACCTCCTTGTCTTTGGGTGACGGTTTGTCAATCTCCATTATCTGCACTACTTCCGGCGGTCCGTATTTCGTATGGATAGCAGCTTTCATTTTTGCGGTCTTAAATGTACAAAGTTACTGTTGCTTTATAAACTTTATGTTAATAATGTAATCTTCTTTTTATCAATATTTTAAAGGAAATTTATTTGTCTTGGACGTCTGTTTTTTAGTATGGTTTTGATATTTTTATTCTTTCCCGGTCAGGAAATAAAGTAAATATAGCGGCTCCTATGCAGGTACAGGTAATACAGCAGAAGATATATGAGATCAGAGGTCACAAGGTGATGCTGGATTTTGATCTTGCAAAGCTGTATGAAGTAGAAACACGTATTTTGAACCAGGCTGTAAAACGAAATCTTGACATTTTCCCCGAAGATTTCATGTTTCAGCTCAATGGTAAGGAATGGAATACGATGTCATCACAAATTGTGATGACATATCCGGCTAAACGCCCTAAAACCGCTTTACCATTTGCGTTTACCGAACATGGTGTTGCCATGTTGGCGAACGTGCTGAAGAGTAAAAAGGCGCGACAAATCAGTGTTTCCATTATCCGGGCATTCATTTTACTCAAGCAGATTGCCTTGCATTACAGAGAGTTTTCTGACAAGCTCAATGAACTGGAGGATCTGTATAACAGACAATTCAAGGATGTTTACGAAGCCATCAACTACCTGCTCCAAAAAGATAAGCAGGAAACCGAACAACGGAAACGACAGCGTATTGGGTTCAATACAGGGAAGACTAAGGAACCGTAATATTCCTGTTGCCGCTCACAAGGTCTATATGGCAGCAGTCATCCCGCACTTCATATTGTTCCTGCACGATAACCACGCCATTCTTTTCACCGCGAAATTCAACGGTCTCACCGCGGGTGCTGATCTGCTTCTGCTGTCCGTCAGTCAACAAGGGATAGCTGCCGGTAGCCTTCCAGGTGGAGTCTTCCCAATGATTGGCATCGGCTTGTAAATCAAATTCGTGCCCATCGGCTATACGTACAGTCCTGAACTTATCGAGTGCTACCGGGTTGCCGTCGTGGTCGGTAATCGTGATATGGATATACCGGAACTCCATGGTACATGCCAGGTTGGGCGGGCAATCTCCGCTATGCCTGTTCCCCCTGTCCTTATTTTTATTACAGGACATGGACATCAACAGGGCAAGCAGGGGAATGCTGAACAACGGGATCAAAAATTTCATATAGTACGGGATAATTGTACATGTAATTTAAGATGTTTTTTTCATTGTTTATATAATTTTATCATCCTGCCATTTTTTATAATCATCAGGGCAGACACACAGGTCTGCCCCTACGGAGGCCGGTTAATACACTGCCATTCTGAAAAAATAAAACAGCTAACTTTAAACCCTTATGCGCATCATACACACAGCGGACTGGCATTTGGGCAAACGGATGGAGCAGTATGAACGGACGGAAGAACACCGGCAGTTCTTATATTGGCTGCTGGATACGATCCGTACCGAACGTGCAGATGCCCTGATCGTTGCCGGTGATGTTTTTGATACCGGCACCCCTTCCAATGCGGCCTTGCGGCTCTACTATGATTTTCTTTCGCAAGTGCAGCATACCAGTTGTAAAGATGTGATCATCATTGGCGGTAATCACGACTCGATCGCTACGCTCAACGCCCCGCGCGATCTGCTGCGTTTTTTTAATGTACGTGTCATCGGCGGTGTGCCGGATAATCCGGAAGACCAGATCATTGAACTTAAAAATGAATCCGGTGTTTTACAGGCTGTTGTTGCTGCGGTACCGTTCATCCGGGATAAAGATGTGCGTCTTTCCATTGCCGGAGAATCGCCGGAGGAGCAGGAGCAGCGGCTGAAAGAAGGCATTATCAGCCATTATACAAGTCTTGTGCCGCTGCTGCAGCCATATAAGGATCAGGGTATTCCCCTGATCACCACCGGACATCTGTTTGCACAGGGCGGCATCAAGTCGGATGAAGAGCGCGATATTCATATCGGCAACCTGGGCAAAATCGCCGGCGACCAATTCCCGGAAATATTTGATTATATAGCGCTGGGGCATCTCCATCGTCCGCAGATTGTGGGCGGCAAACAGCATATCCGTTATTCCGGCTCTCCGATACCACTTGATTTTTCGGAGCGCAAAGACGGGAAGCAGGTGTTGTTACTGGACTTAGAGCCGGATACACCGGTAAACGTAATGCCGGTACCGGTACCGGGCAACCGCAGGCTGATCGAAATATCGGGTTCATTTGAAGAAGTGCCGGATAAGATCGGGCAGGTAGTACAGGATGCCGATACTCTTTTTCAACCCTGGCTGGATATCAGGGTAACGGTATCGGAGTATCATCCGGATATGGAGCAGGAGATACAGCAGGCAGTGCAAAATAATCCCTGTATCGGTTTTTACCGGCTGAGAATGATACGGTCGTGGGATACTGCACCGTCTGACCCCGTTGCTGCGTTGCAGTCGCTGACGGATCTTAGCCCGCAGGATGTTTTTGATATCAAATGCACGGAAGAGCAGGTGCCTGATGCCGAACGGGAAACATTGAATGACACCTTCCGTGAAGCGCTGGAACTGATGCACCAGCAGGAAAATGAATAAACCAGTCTTAAGAATTATTACTGAATGAAGATTATATCCGTCCGCTTTAAGAATATTAATTCGCTGAAGGACGAGCACTATATTGATTTTTCTGTACCGCCATTTTATGGTTCGGGATTGTTTTCTATAACCGGCGCTACCGGTGCAGGAAAAACAACGATCCTCGATGCCATCACACTTGCCTTATACGGACGCACGCCCCGGCAGAAGGCCGGAGAGCAGGTCACGGAGATCGTTACCCGATTTACTGCATCCGCTTTTTCTGAAGTGGTCTTTGAGTCCGGTGATGAATACTACCGTGCCCGCTGGTCCGTACGTCGGGCACGCGGCAAGGTGGACGGCGCCTTTCAACCGGTACAGATGGAATTGGCGCATGCGGAATCAGGGGAAATTATAGAAAGCAAAACAAGTGATGCCCGCGCCAGGATCGCAATGCTGATCAATCTGGATTACGACCAGTTCCTCCGCTCGGTATTGCTGGCGCAAGGCGATTTTACACGATTCCTGAAAGCTGATGACAAAGAGAAAAGCGCCCTCCTCGAAAAAGTAACCCATACCGCCATCTATTCCCACATCTCTGCATTTGTTTACGATAAGGCAGAGCGTGTGGAGAAGAAAAAGCTGGATGATCTGCATCAAAAGCTGGAAGGTGTTACACTATTGAGTGAGGATGAACTGTTGTCGAAACAACAGTTGCTCGGACAATTGACCGTACAGGAAAATGAAGCGCTGCAGATACGTGATCGTCTTATTGCTGAGCAGCAATGGTTAGCGCGTGTAGTATCGCTTCGTACAGAGATCGCGGATTGGCAGGAAAAAGAAAAGCAATATAAAGCAGCAGCAGATGCGCAGCAGGAGGAGTTGAAGCTCCTTCACCGGCACCGGCAGGCGGCTCCCCTGCAAGGTAGGCTCACAGAGTTGCAGATCAAACAGCAGCAACTGGATAGCTACCGGAAAGAAATAGCCGGTATTGAAAACGCTGTTCCGCACCAAACCGCTTTGTGCGAAGAATTGATGAAGCAGAAAACAGCGGCGGCAACCCAATTGGATAACCTGCAAAACGAACGGTCAAAGCTGGAAGAAGTGATCACGCGGGTACTCCCGCTGGATACCCGTATTGGTCATACAGATGCAACGCGCGACAGACTCCGGCAGCAGCAGCAGACGCTGGAGGATACCCTGAAGCAGGAAACAGACCGCCTGTCGGATATTAAATTACAACATGACCAGAATGAACGGCTGCTTACCGATACTGCTGCCTGGCTGGAGCAGCATCAGACAGACGGGCAGATTGCTGCATTCCTCCCGGAGTATAAAACAATGGTCGAACAGGCACTTGAAACGCA
Organism: Taibaiella soli; assembly: GCA_040392625.1. Classification (GTDB taxonomy): domain Bacteria; phylum Bacteroidota; class Bacteroidia; order Chitinophagales; family Chitinophagaceae; genus JBEBVQ01. Next base: position 17,309 of record JBEBVQ010000008.1, read on the forward strand.
GACGGGCATAACACGTATTGAATCGGCGCTCGCAGGAGAACGGAAAAAAGTATCTGTAACGCAAGAGGAGCTTGCGGCTATTGAACAAAAAATAGCACAACTGGAAGCAGCGCAAAAATCCAAAGAGCAGGAACTGGCGGCCAAAGAGCAAAACATTGCTGCCTTACTTGAAGGGAAAGATATGGCAGCGCTCCGCACCGAAGTAGCTGCATTGCAGGAGCAGGCTTTCCTGTGTGATAAGCAAAATGAACTGGCAGTACGGGTGGCAGGTTATCAGAAACAGGTAGCAGAGATGACCTCTGACCTCGCCGGGAAGCAGGAGTTATTGCTTCAGAAAAAACAAGCAGCTACAGACATACAGCTAAAGCTTGGCACAGCCACGCAATTGCTGGAAGCGTACCAGGAGATTGTGCACAAAGACCGGCTGATTGCCGGATATGAATCGGCGCGGCAGCAATTGTATAAAGACGAACCCTGCCCGTTGTGCGGCGCAACAGAGCATCCTTATGTTACCGAATATCATGCCTTTCATTTTGACGAGAATGGAAAAAAACTGCAAGATCAGAAAGCTGCAGTGGAGTCTTTACGCAAGGAAATGGCAGCAGCGGATACGGAAGTTGCCCGCTTATCCGCTTCGACAGACGCACAGCAAAATACGCTGGAAAGGATGATGCGCGAAATAGAAGCGGACATACAACGATTTCAGGATAACAACCGAAAGCTTCCTGCGCCGCTCAGCATGGATAATCTTTCCTTGTTGGAGCGGCTTGCTGCCGGCAAGCAGCAGGCATCCCTTGCCATCCAGGATCTGATCGGGAAGGCAGAAATCGCCGGTGAAGAGATACGGCATTTGCAGCAGGCATTGCAGACGATGCTGATACAGGATAAGGAGCTTAATGGGAAGAAAGAAATCTGCATTACCATATTACATACAGCAACCGGGCGCATTGCACAAACAGAAACGGAGCGGCAGGAAGGGCAGACACGCCTGGGTGCTTTGGAGAAAAAGATAAAGCAGGCATTGCTTCCGCTTCACATAGTATATACCCCGGATACACATAAGGAAATCCTGGCCGAACTGCAGCAACGAAATAATACGTATATCGGGAAGCAGCAGGAACTGGTTGCCTTACAACGGAAGATTGAACTTTTTGAGAACGATATTATCCATACGGGGCACAGGCAGAACTCTGTAGCTGCAGAGCGGGATAAGATTAAGTCGGAGCATGAGCAGATAACAGATGATTTGAAACAGTTGCAGCAAGAGCGCCGGGAATTATTTGGTGATAAGATTCCTGAAGCAGAGCAGCAGCGTATCCGGGAGCAGATTGCGGCAGCCTCTACCAGTCTGGATGAATTACGCGTAAATCTGGATCAGGCACAGACGGCATTGGCTCAATCGAAAAAAGAGCTGACAGCGCTTGGCGTAAAAGCAGCAAATACAGAACGGGAGGTAAAGACACTTACAGATATATTGTCTGATCTTTCGCAACGTGCAGGTTTTGCTATGCTTGAAGACGTGATATCAGCTTATTTACCGGCAGATGTGTCCGACCGGCTGGAAGAAGCGGAACGGGATATGATGCGGCGCGGCACAGAGATCCGGCAAAGCCTGACGCAGACACAGAAAGCGTTTGATGAGGAAACTGCAAAAAATCTCTCGCAACAAACGTTGGAAGAGCTGGAAACCCGGATCGCACAGACAGATGTGTCT
>JBEBVQ010000009.1:0-18111 GCA_040392625.1 Taibaiella soli
CTATCTGAACGGAATACGGAAAGACTCCACAGCGATTGTGAGGGATTCCATATTACACAACCGTACAAAATCCTGGTACAGCAATACCGTTGCTTATGAGATCGGCCGCTACATCACACCCTACGGCATCAATCTCAATATGGGTGACGGAAAAACCTGGATCTACGACGTTACCGATTACTATGGCATCCTGCAGGATACCGTGCACCTCGCTTCCGGCACCAATCTCGAATTGCAGGATGTACGGTTTGCCTTCATTAAAGGAGCGCCTCCGGCCAGGGTCACTCATATCGGGCAGCCCTGGTTTAAAGGCCATAACACTAAGCGCTTCAAAGACCTTGCAGATAACACCAGCGCCGCACCCGCACAAGTAAAGTTACATCCCGATACCCGCCAACTGCGGCTCCGGGCAAGACTTACAGGACACGGCTTCCAGACCAGCAATGCCGGCGGCGCATATCCGCACTGCTGCGAATTCTGGGAAAACACTCACTACTTCTATGCCGGGAACCAGCAACTTGCCTCATGGAAGATATTCCAGGAATGCGGTTATAACCCGCTTTACCCACAGGGCGGCACATGGACCACACCCCGTGAAGGATGGTGCCCAGGCGATATGGTCCCGGACAAAAATGTTTATGTAGATCTCAGCCGCTATGCTTCCGGAGGCAACATCACCCTGGATTATGGCATTTCACCTGTACCCGCCAATAATCCCGGCTTGGGTTTGGGAGATTATGTGATGTCTTTGCAAGCCATTGAATACGCCGATCCCGGACGTGAAAATGATGCAGAACTGTATGATATCATCCGGCCGACGGATCAGTTTTACCATTCCCGGATCAACCCGGTCTGCAGCAATCCGGCAATCATTATCAGGAATGCCGGCAGCAAACCGCTTACCACTGCAGAGATCCGGTATTATGTAGCCGGAGGCAAAGCCGAAATATATACCTGGAACGGAAACCTGCAATTCATGGAAACGGAAACAGTAACACTACCCATATCCGGCACTGATTTCTGGAACGGCAAGCAGGTATTCACGGCCGTCATTACCGGTGCTAACAATACCACCGATGAATATGCCCTCAATGACACTGCTTCCGTACATTACAGCATACCCGACAATTTCAGCACGGATAAAATAGTGGTGGCATTCCGGACGAACAATTCACCTTCACATAATGTGCTGACCATACAAAACTTCAATGGCGACACCTTATTACTGAGGAACAACCTGGCCGCCAACCATTCTTACAATGATACCCTTTTACTGCCCCGGGGTTGTTATACCCTAAAACTCACCGATGCCGGACATGACGGTCTTTCGTTCTGGGCCAATCCCGGGCAGGGTACCGGTTCATTACAGATCAGGAGCGGGAATAGCCCGTTTCCGCTCAAAACCTTCGGCGCTGACTTCGGCGCTGAAATATCATATGCTTTTTCCACAGGCTTCCCGATGGAAGTGTATGACTCGGACAAGCCATTTTCATTTGAGGTATTCCCCAATCCTGCCAATGGTGCTTTTTACATCCGCTTGTCGGGATATACGGGCAATGTAAACCTGCAGCTCACAAACCTGATCGGGCAACAAATAATGACAGATGCGGTACAATGTTCCGGCGGAATATCTGAAAAGAAATACGACCTGCAGCTCACCGCCGGCATTTACCTGCTGAAAGCCGGTGATGGTAACAATATATCCACCCTGCGGCTGGTGGTCAGGGATTAGCTGCCGCTACTACGTCATCCAGAGTGAAACGAAGGATCCCACGAAATGCGTGTCCTGCATTACGTGGGATCTCTCCTTCGTTTGGGGGTGACACCGTTTTTACTGTGAGGCTATACAGGGTAAAGCATGTTGTGAAAAAGCAAACAATACGTCACTATGAATTATTTCCTCCGTCGTACCGCTCACTTTCCGGCACCTCCCGCGATTCGCGTTTTACAATATACACAGCAGTATCATACGGCTTAATGCTCTTCCCGATATTGATGGTGTACACTTTTGTAAACTCCGCTCCAAAATAAAGGATCATGGATGAATAGTATATCCACGTCAGCAGCACGATCACCGAAGCCGCCGCTCCATAAGCGCTGCCTACATTGGAATGGCTCAGGTAAAGACCGATCAGGAACTTGCCCGCCAGGAATAAAAATCCCGTGAAGAATGAGCCTACCAGTGCATCCTTCCACGAGATATAAGCATCAGGCAACACCTTATATACGACCGCAAACAAAAAAGAAATGACCAGGAACAAAAAAACAAGGTTAACGCTTTTGAGCAGCAGCACATTATCACCTCCCAGGAATGCAAGCAGCTTTCCCGTCAGCATATCTACAATAGTATTCACAAAAAGTGTTACCATCAGCAGGAATCCCAGGCCAATGATCAATGAAAAAGAAAGCAGCCGGTTGGTAATGAATTTCAACCATCCCTTCTTCGGCTTGGCACGAATTGACCAGATATAATTGATGCTGCTCTGGATCTCTATGAATATCCCGCTGGCGCCAAAAAGAAGCACCACAAAACCGATAATGCTGAATACTGTAGCATTGCCCTGGTGCTGCATGTTCTTTATGACCCCAAGAATAAATGTAGCGCCTTCCCTGCCGAGAAATTCATGGAGCTGTTCTGCGATTTCTCCTGTTATCTTTTCAGGATCTACAAACATCCCTGTTAGGGAAATGATCACCAGTAGCATCGGGCCTATGGAAAAAACGGTATAATACGCCAGTGAAGCAGCGAGTTTGGTGGCATTGTCTGCACCGAATTCCGATGCTGCTGACTTCAGCAGCTCAAAATATGTTTTGACTTTGGGCTTCATAATTCAATATTTTAATGAGCCGATTAGCTGATGTGCTAATGATTCCTCTCGATTGACATTAGCTGATCGGCTCATTAGCACATCAGCTAATTAAAAAGAAGTGACCACCGGCTTCGTACCCATCACCTCATCTATGCGTTCCATCAGATCATCGGTCAGCAGGGGATAGACCTCCAGCGCTTTCAGGTTTTCCATGAGCTGCGATTCTTTCGTAGCGCCGAGGATCGCCGTAGTGACATTCGGATTGCGGATGCACCAGGCCACTGCAAGCGTGGCAAGCGATGTCCCCAGTTCTTCGGCGACCCCGGATAATGTACGCACACGGGCAATCCGCTCATCACTAAGTGTCCGGTCTTTCAGCCATTCAAACCCATCCAGCCCCAGGCGTGAATCTTTGGGAATGCCGTTATTGTATTTTCCCGTCAGCAGGCCCGAAGCAAGCGGGCTCCAGATAGTGGTTCCCATGCCGATGTTGCGGAAGATGGTATAATAATCAGCATCCACTTTCTGCCGTTCGAATAAATTATACTGCGGCTGCTCTACGGCCGGGCCTTCGAGGCCCAGCTCGCGCGCCACCATATGCGCTTCCATGATCTCTGCTGCTGTCCATTCGCTGGTGCCCCAGTAAAATATTTTTCCCTGCTGTATCAGGGTATTCATGGTGCGCACAATTTCGTCCATCGGCACATTACGATCGGGGCGATGGCAGAAGTAAAGATCAAGGTATTCCAGTTGCAGGCGTTCGAGCGCTTCATGGCAGGCCTCGATAATATGCTTGCGGCTAAGCCCCTTCTGGTTGGGCTTATTAGCTTCCCCATGCCAGCCGAAATATACCTTGCTTGAGACGATATAAGACGACCGTTCCCAGTCCTTGCCTTTCAGGATGCGGCCCATCATTTTTTCCGATTCGCCACGGCTATATACTTCTGCGTTGTCAAAAAAATTGATCCCGTTGTCATAAGCCAGGCTCATCAGTCTGTCTGAGATGCTGTCATCTATCTGCTTGGCAAAAGTCACCCATGATCCATACGATAAGGCGCTTAATTGCAGGCCGGTACGACCCATACGACGGTATTCCATATTTTCATTGCTTTTGTGTGTTTATAGATACGGACTTGTTTAGCATTAATCAATAAAAGAGTGCCATGCTGCTATTGCCGGCAAATAACTAACAGATCGGCCTCTATACTTTCCTGTACTATTTCTGTGATCCGTCCCACTTCGCTTCCGTATTGCTTTACAATAATGGTAGGTACCCATTCTATCTTGTGGGTTTCGTGCAGTCCGTCTTCCGATTGCTTAGACATATCGAGGCCATACAGCACGATCTGATCCAACGGATAACCTGTTTCCAGCAACGTCTTGTAAAGCTGCGGGATCAGCCGTTGCGAATCAGAGCACCAGGTACCCATAAAAACCACCAGGTCAAACTCCGGTAGCAGCCGGGCCAACTCCTCTATTTTTGAAGCGTCCGGTGTGTATGCTGCGACGCCCTCACGGAACCAGGAACATTGGGGGTTGGATTCGAGCATTTCGAATGTAAGGGCGCCGGTGATAACAGCGCTGTCTGCGGAGTTGTGCTCCGTTTGCGCTTTTAGTGATCCAAAACTCATGGCAGCGATGATGATTAAAAAAACTGATCTCATACCCATTTACTTAGGCAAGCTGGTTACGTATTTCCAGCAACTGATTCCGCAACGATTGTAATGATTGTTTCAGGCTTACTGCTTCCAGTTCTGCTTTTTTGTTTTCCCTGAGTTTGGTTTTTGCGCCATTTAGCGTAAAACCCCGTTCTTTCACCAAGTGGTAGATCATGCGCAGTTCCTGGATGATTTCGGGCGGATATAACCGGTCGCCCTTCCGGGTGGTGCGTACCTTGAGTCCGAACTCATTGGTCCAGAAACGGATATGCGATATATTCACCCTGAAAAGGCGCGACACGTCTCCAATGGTATAATATTGCTTTTCCGGCTGCCAGTCGGCCAGTATCGCCGGCGCCTCAGCCGAGGCCGGTTTACCGGCAGTTTTATCTTTTTTCCTGCGCGGCGCCGCTTTTTTCTTCCGCAGTTTTTCTTCCGGCTTTACTTCCTGTACGGGCAAGGTCTCCGGTGCTGCTTCCGCAGTTTCCGGCTGTAGCGTTTCTTTTCTTTTACGTACGCCGGATTGCCGCTTGCCGCCCGTTTCAGCAGGTGGTTCCGGCAGCACTTCTTCGCCAAATAATGTGAGGATACGGGTTGTCATTATGTCAAAGTACGGAACTTTTTTACTAACATGGTTATTTCCACATCAAACACATCTGTCGAATTTAATCCGAGATGGCTTAGTTCATCAACGCGATCTTTCTTAACGACTGATCCCAATTCACATGTTTCCGGGATTTTCCCAAACGTACAATGATGATATTTTTCTCCGGCAGGACATACACATACTGCCCCAGGATGCCGCGGGCGTAAAAATCACCTGCCGGCGCCACCAGCATATCATAAGTTGTACCGGAATTCCCCGTTATTTTTACGGGCTGATAGATCCCTGTCAGCTTGCTGCTGTCGGCCGGTTCGTAGAACAGGCGGTTATGCCACCACTGCCGGGAGTACCGGAATTCATTTTTCGGCTGCTCAAACGATACGGATCGGCGCACCCATTCTTTGGATACGATCTGCTCCCCGTTCCAGTTGCCTTCGTGCAGGTAGAGCCGCCCCAGCCGTGCAAAATCGCGCGCGCGGGCATTGATACAGCAAAAGGCTTTTTCCGTCTGATGCTTGCGGCTGTCTATGCTCCAGCTCGCATCATATTCCATATCCAGGCGGCTCCATATCTTTTCCTGCAAATATTGAGACACCGGCCTGCCCGTAGCCCGGCTGATGATCATCGCCAGTAATTGGGTATTCACACTCCGGTACTCGAACGTCTCACCGGGGGGACGTTCCGTCTTCAGCTTGCGGACATACTTATTCAGGTTTGTGCCGTAATAATACTTTGCCACATCACCGAACGGGTTGAAATATCCTTCATTAAACCGGATGCCCGAGCGCATATCCAACAGATCGGCGATAGTGATCTTTCCGAATGTTTTCTCATCCAGCTCCGGCAAGTAGCGGGTAACGGGATCTTCTACGCTATGCACATAGCCCTCATCAATGGCGATGCCCATCAGCGCTGAGATAAATGATTTGGCCACGGAAAAAGAAGGCACGATCACATCCTGCTCATACTTCCCCGGGTATCTCTCGTACAGGATCGTGTCATTGCGAATAAGGAGAAAGGCAACCGTACCGGATTTTTCGAGGAATGTTTCAAAATCGTATTGATTGTCTTTATAAGGTAAGGTCGCCGGCAATGCGGCTGTTGTGCTGCCGGACGGTGTAAAATAAAACCGTGTTGCTCCCTTTTTGATATCCTTTTTGGGGAACTTTTTATAGTCCCCGATATCCGCAAAATTGAGCGTGAAGAAACGCGCTACGTGGCAGGAGCCAAGCGTCAGGGAAGCAAGGACAAGCGCCCATAATTTTTTCATCGGGAACTGTTTTCTGTTACACAAGTTAATGCATCCCGGAGCAAAAAAGAAATCAGGGAGCTAATGAAATACACAAGGTTACCCCCGTCTATTCCTTCCTTGCATTAAACCCGATTCGTTTACGTTTTCTTTATTCGGTATCTTGTTTATTCTTTTTTAGCAGATAGCCAATTGCATTGTAAACGTTTTCGAATTGCTTGTTGTACTTACGTTCTCTCTTACACCGGTTTGTGCTTTTCCATAAACAGATGCGGTATGCCTACTTCCTCAAACACTTCTCCCTCTGCTGTATATCCTGCTTCTTCGTAGAAGCTTGCCGCCGTTTTCCGTGCGTGCAGCACAATACGTTCAAAGCCTGCTTTCCATGCAGTTTTTTCGGCTTCTTCCAGCAACATGCGTCCGATGCCTTTGTTTTGCTCGTCTGCAGCAATTGCCATCTGGCGAAACCGTACAGTCATGTCATTTACCGGCTGCAGCAATATACAGCCGATGACCCGTTCTTCCTGCATGGCTGCAAGGATCATTTCATTTTTCTCACCGGAAAGATCTTCATCCTTCAGCGAAAGGCCCAAGGGGGTACGCAATATGTCTTCCCGCAACTGGTACACCTGCTCATATTCCGGACTGTCTGCAGTTATTTCCCTGATTGTTACCTGATCCATGTTGTATAGTTATCGGTTATGTAATTATTGCAGCTCCACATCTGTGATAGCATTGCTCTTCACCAGAAATTTAATAATGGTTTCTTTTGCATAGGGCATATCGGGTGTTTTTAGATAACGTGCTTCATAGGTGCCTGGCTTGAGTTGTACTTTTTGTCCGTTCAGATCACCGTTTACTTCCAGTGTAAAAAAACGTACGTAGCTGTCGCCAAGCGGCGTGTGCAACGCTACACGACCCACATGATTTGTGTTGGTAAACTGTACAAATCCCGGTTCCGGCACTTTCAATTCGGTAGTTGAGCCGAATTCAATATCTGCATTATAACGGGTGATCGGTAAAGTATTTACCTCAATATAGTAATTCCCCGGTGCAAAGTCAAGCTCTGCTGTGCAGCGTTGCCGGATGCTCGGCCCCAGGTTATCGAAGCGGCGTGTAACGATGGCTTCAAACTCCTTTACAGGTCGCCCCGGGTTGCCTTGGTATGCAAAACGAAGGCTCCCTTTGGTCACTTTGATGATGACCTTGTTGTTTTTCTGGTCTGCCACTACAACCCCCGAAGACAGGGTTTGTGATTTTGTGGGTATTACAATATCGTATGTGCCGGCTGCAATTTTCTGAGGTTGCGGATTCCCTGCCGCATCTATGCTGCGGCGAAACTGGCGCACCACTTTTTTAGACACGGGATCAACAAGCTGCAATTCCGGCGAAGATTTGTAGAAAGTGCCTTTGCCGTCTGTAAAATAAATCTCCACCGTGGTTTCCTGTGCTTCTTCCACATTTACGGTAAAGGAGGGTTTTTCAATGTCCTTTTCCAGCCGGGGGGGCGGCTCAGACGCTTTGTCAGGCGTAGTCGGTACCGGCACGGTCCGCGTGGGCATTATCGGCATATTCGGGTTGGCCGGCCTTGTTGCAGCTACCGGCGGCGGTGCAGCCGGAGCGGGTTCAGGATCCAAGTAGATCTTATAGGTAACCGGCGTTACCTTCCTGGCAACAGGTATGCCGGGACGCACCGGGAAATCCCGTGCAGCAGTGTATAACGGTATCGGACGGATATTTTCCCTGGGCATTATTACCGGCGATGGCGTACGGACCACAGGCTTGGGCGCCGGCGGTACTGTATCCCGTTTTACAACCGGGGGCGTTACCGGTTTTACCGCAACCACGGTGTCTTTTTTCGGCGCTGGTATGGTGATGGTTACCGGCTTTGGCGCTGGCGCCACAACCGGTTGCTGTGAGGGTTTGGAGATAATGCCGGGCAATTGCAATGTCTTCCGGTACGATTCCATGATCGTGTTGGTTGCCGTGCCGATCTCTTTTTCATTCGTGACATTCAGGTACGTGCCGAGGCAGGCATATTGCTGCCGGAGCGGCGTATAGTCCACCAGGCTCAGGATGTAGGGTTTGAAAAATATTTTTTTATCCAGCAGCTTTTGTACCACATCACAAATATCACCGCCGCAGCTTTCTCCGCCATCGGTGATCAGGATAATGCTGTAGGCGTTTTGCTGTTCTCCCAGCAGATCCTGTTCTGCCGCCTCTTTCAGGGAAAAGGCGATAGGAGAAACGCCTCTTGGATGCAGGCTGTTCAGGCGCAGGTACATTTGCGTCAGATTATTTTTACTGAAGACCACTTCCTGCCGGGTATCGAAGCAGTTGTTTTGCTGTACCGGCGACTGGTGCCCGTACACCCGCAGCGCAAATTCTACCTGATCATTGATCCGGTATATGCTGTCCATCAGGTGAATGATGATCTTTCCCGCCGCTTTAAATCGCGAATCGTCATCCGACCAAGGCTGCATCATACTGGAAGAACCGTCCAGCAGGATCAGGATACGCGGCTGCTTTAACGCTTCGCGATTGTGATGTTGCGCGTTAGTGGAAAATGACTGCGGCAGTAAAAACAGACAGACTATTAAAATAAACAAACGGGACGGGAGCATATACAGCTTACTTCGGTAACAAACCTACATAAAAATGTCAGGTTTTCATGCAATTCACTACTTTCGCACTCCTTCAATAATCAGTTATGCCGGAATTTGTCTCAGAAGTATCCTCGAAGCTCGGTCTGGATCAAAAACATGTAGCCGCAGTGCTTGAATTATCTGCCGAAGGCGCTACCATACCGTTTATTGCCCGCTATCGCAAAGATCGTACGGGAGCGATGGATGAAGTACAAATCCAGCAGGTGCGTGATGAGGCTGCATTCCTGAAAGAGTTTTCAGAGCGCAGGGATTTTATCGTAAAGACGATTACGGAGCAGGGAAAAATGACTGATGACCTGCTCGCAAAGATCCGGGCTGCCGTTACACTTGGTGAGCTGGAGGATATTTATCTGCCTTATAAACCCAAGCGAAAAACCAAGGCACAAGCCGCCCGCGAAAAGGGGCTGGAGCCGCTGGCGCACATCTTGCTGGCGCAGGGTAATACCGATCCGCTCGCTGAAGCTGCTGCATTCGTCAATGAGCAGATCGCTGCTCCTGAAGATGCCTTGCAGGGTGCACGGGATATTATCGCGGAGACCATCAATGAAGATGCTGATGCCCGCGCGAAAATGCGTAAGCTGTTTGAAGAGCAGGCAGCCGTACAGAGCAAGGTTGTAGCGGATAAAGAAACGGAAGGGGTTAAGTACAAAGATTATTTCGATTTCTCGGAGCCGGTATCAAAGATGCCTTCGCATCGTGCGCTGGCGGTAATGCGCGGATTTATGGAAGGTGTGCTGCGTATGACGATCACACCGGCAGAGGAAGATGCGATCGCCCTGCTCGAAGACCAGTTTGTATCGGCTGATAATGCGGCTTCGACTGAAGTGAAAAAAGCAGTGAAGGATGCCTGGCGCCGTCTGCTGCAGCCGGGTATGGAAAGTGAATTCCGTATGGCGCTTAAGACCAGGGCGGATGAAGAAGCGATCAATGTATTCTCTGAGAACCTGCGCCAGCTGCTGCTTTCATCTCCTTTAGGCAGCAAGCGCATATTGGCAATAGACCCTGGTTACCGTACCGGATGCAAGGTGGTATGCCTGGATGAGAACGGGACTTTGAAGAAAACGGACCTGATCTATGTACATGAAAACAATCACAGGCTTACGGAAGCGCAGCATAAGATCCGTACGCTGGCGCATGAATATAAAATAGAAGCTGTTGCCGTGGGCGACGGTACGGCAGGCCGTGAAACAGAGCAGTTCATACGGCAGTTGGGTCTGGATGTGCCGGTCTTCCTGGTAAATGAAGATGGCGCTTCTGTGTATTCTGCATCTGAAACAGCACGGGAAGAATTTCCCGATCAGGATATCACGGTCCGCGGCGCCGTAAGTATTGGCCGCCGTCTGATGGATCCGCTGGCAGAGCTTGTAAAAATAGATCCGAAGAGCATTGGCGTAGGGCAGTATCAGCACGATGTAAACCAGGTGCGGCTGAAAGAAAAGCTGGATCAGACCGTGGTGAGCTGCGTAAATATCGTAGGTGTGAACCTGAATACGGCCAGTCGCCATTTGCTGAGTTATGTAAGCGGCATAGGTCCTTCGCTTGCAGGCAATATCGTAAAACGCCGCGACGAAACCGGCGGCTTTACCAGCCGGAAAGATTTACTCGAAGTGCCCCGTCTGGGTCAGAAAGCGTTTGAGCAATGTGCAGGATTTCTGCGTGTGCCGGGTAGCAAGAATCCTTTGGATGCCAGCGCCGTGCACCCGGAGGCGTATCCTGTTGCCGAACGTATGGCCGCGGATCTGGGCGTTGCGGTAAATGCTTTGATCGGTAATGAGGAATTGATCAGAACGATACAACCACAAAAATATGTGACGGATGAAGTGGGTATGCATACCATTCAGGATATTCTGAAAGAGCTGAAAAAACCGGCTCCCGATCCGCGTAGTGAAGCACGGGCATTTGAATTTGCTGCGATCTATCGTATTGAGGATGTGGCCACCGGTATGGTTGTACCGGGTATCGTTACTAATATCACCCGTTTTGGCGCTTTTGTGGATATCGGTGTGAAGCAGGACGGACTGGTGCATGTTTCGGAGATGGCGCACCGGTATGTTTCGGATCCCAATGAAGTATTGAAGCTGAATCAACAGGTAACGGTGAAAGTGCTGGAAGTGGATATGGCGCGTAAACGGATCGCGCTCTCCATCCGTCAGGCAACGGAAAAACCGGCATCTGACAACCACCGGCCCTACCGGAAGCCTGATGGCGGATCTCATAATGTGAAAGGACAACAGAAAAAAGAAACGCCGGCACGTAATATGCAGGATGCACTGAGCCTGCTAAAACAAAAATTCGGTAAATGACCTCAAGGCGGGTCTATGGCTTGCGCCGCCCGGAGGGCGGTATGTGCTTAGCCGTAGGTTTTAACCTATGGATATGGGTGAAAGCCCCGGTCACTCGTTCCCCGGCATAACAAAACGGAAGCCCACTCCATGAACGGTTTGCAGTGACACACCGGGGACCATCTTCAGGTATTTCCTGATCTTGGTAATAAATACATCCATACTGCGTCCCAGGAAGTAATCTTCCTTGCCCCATACATGCAGCAGTATCTCATCCCGCTTCAGTACCCGACCGGTATTCAGACAGAGATAACGCAGCAGATCGGCCTCCTTTTGTGTAAGCTGATGCTTTACACCCTCGTTATATAAAAGCAGGTTTTTATAGTTGAAATTCAAATTGCCGATCACAAAACCCACAGGCTGCGTATCTTCCTCCTTGCGGGTACGTCTCAGGAATACTTCAATGCGCAGCAATAGTTCCTGCATGTTGAAAGGCTTGGTAATATAGTCGTCCGCCCCGCTTTTGAATCCCGCGATCTTATCATGATCCATTGTTTTAGCCGTCAGCAGCAGGATGGGTATATCCTCGTTCTTCTTGCGTATCTGGATGGCCAGCGCCATCCCGTCTTTTTTCGGAAGGACAATATCCAGCAGGCACATGTCAAAATTATGTTTCATGAACTGCTGCCACCCGGTTTCCCCGTCCAGACAATGTATTACTTCATATCCGTTGTTCTCAAGACTGTTTTTTACGACAAAAGCCAAGGTTGGATCATCCTCAACCAGCAAAATCTTTGCTTTACTTTCGGACATTTTAAGGGTGTTTTTAGTACCGGATCTAACCGGTTTAAAATTCATTTATTATATAATAATGACAATAGCCGCACAAATCATACCATTTTTTCAACTTATAATGATCATTTTAATCCTGATGTGCTAATGATCCCTCGCGACAGATATTAGCTAATCATCACATTGGCTGATTAGCTAATTAAATGATCCATTCATATGGCAAATGTGATAAATACACGGGTCATATTTAAGCGCTACCGCAGGCGGTCGAGTGAGCGTACCAGCTTTTCGTCTTTGTTGATGCCCCTGATGGCCAGGATCAGGAAAAACAACACGACCACCGGTAATACCGAACCGATATAATAAGTCCCGCTTGTTACCTGTAATGCTATATTGTTATTGAAGTTTGATATCCGCATCAGGTTCAGCGCAATAAATCCGACAGTCACAAGTACGCTGCCCCATACCATACTGCGTTGTTTTTTCCGGTTTTTGAACATAAAGATGGCGACCAGAGGAAGCAACGCCATCAATACTGCTACCAATAGCGACGGGAAATGTGCAGCTACCCGCAGATGTTCGGTAAGCACTCCTGCTTCTTTCACAATCTGTGCACGGTAAACATCTGTATAGAAAACACCGGCAGCAACAAGAGATGCGAGCAGGAGCCATATGGATTGTATTCTCTGGATCATGGTTTTAATTTGAAGATGTGCTAATTTGAAAATGCGTCTGTTTTTAGAAAATATTATATCTAACCATTCTGTAATTTTTCCAATATTAGTAAAAATTCAAATTATTTAATACTATTCATTCCGAAATAGGGTCGAAGTACCTCCGGGATATGTATCCCTTCCGGCGACTGGTTGTTTTCCAGCAGGCAGGCAAGGATACGGGGCAACGCCAGTGAGCTGCCATTCAGGGAGTGCACCAGTTGTATTTTATTATGTTCATCCCGGAAGCGGATCTTCATCCGGTTGGTCTGGAATACTTCAAAATTGCTGACGGAGCTCACTTCAAGCCAGCGTTCCTGTGCGGCGCTATATACTTCAAAATCATACGTCAGTGCAGAGGTGAAGCCCATGTCCCCGCCGCAAAGCCGCAGGATGCGATAAGGCAGTTCTAACGATTGTACCAGTTGCTCTATATGCACGGTCATTTCTTCGAGTGCCTGATAGCTCAGCTCCGGATGTGTCAGTTGTACGATTTCTACTTTGTCGAACTGGTGTACCCGGTTCAGGCCGCGTACATCCTTACCGTAGGAGCCTGCTTCCCGGCGGAAGCAAGGGGAAAAAGCGGTCATCTTTACCGGAAGCTCCTGTTGCGGGATGATCATATCCCGGTAAATATTGGTCAGGGATACTTCAGAGGTAGGGATCAGGTAGAGGTTGTCTTCCGTTACGTAATACATTTGCCCCTCTTTATCCGGCAACTGGCCGGTGCCGAATGCAGAATCGCTGTTGACCAGGTAGGGAGGATAATATTCCCGGTAGCCCGCGCGGGTATTATAGTCGAGAAAATAACTGATCAGCGCACGCTGCAGCTTTGCGCCCTGTCCGATATACACCGGGAATCCGCTGCCGGTTATTTTGACGCCCAGGTCAAGGTCTGCCAGGTTGTATTTTTCTATCAGCTCCCAATGAGGATATTTTTGCCGGCTGAGATCCGGTATGGCGCCGCCGCTGCGTATAAGCTCATTCTCCTCCGGCGTCTTGCCGGCAGGTACGCTGCTGTGTGGCAGGTTGGGCAATTGCACCAGCAGATCATGCAACGTTGCTTCCAGTTCAGACAATTCCTGCGACAGCGTTTTCGCCTGCTCTTTGCGCTGTGCAATTTCTGTCTTCAATTGCTCTGCTTCTTCTTTTTGTCCCTTAGACATCAACTGCCCTATTTGTTTGGAGGCACTATTGACCGAAGCGGCAAGATTATCATTCTCTACCTGCACCTGGCGCCGCCGTTCATCTGTAGCGATGATCCGGTCAACCAGCTCTGTAGCTTTAAAATGTTTTTTTTTCAGTCCTGCCAGGATCTGTTCTTTCTCCTGCCGGAATAATTGTATGGGAAGCATTTTAAGTTGTTATTTACCGGTAAACACTGCTTTTCTTTTTTCAAGGAATGCGGTGGCGCCTTCCTTCATGTCTTCCGTAGCGAAGCATTCGCCAAAGCGTTTTATCTCATTCCGGAAACCGTTTTCATCGCCGCGGGCGGCTTCGGTCACACTGGCAATGATCTTGGATATAGCAACCGGCGCTTTGGTCAGGATCTTTTGTACGATCTTCCGTGTTTCCGTCAGCAGTTCTGCTACAGGAAACACATGGTTTATCAATCCCAGTGATTTAGCATCGCCCGCATTGATCATATCGCCCGTCATCATCAGTTCCATGGCTTTGCCTTTGCCGATAAGCTGCGTCAGCCGCTGTGTGCCGCCATAGCCGGGTATCAGCCCCAGGTTCACTTCCGGTTGCCCGAATTTTGCATTTTCTGAAGCTGTCCGGAAGTGGCAGGCCATCGCCAGTTCGCATCCGCCGCCTAAGGCAAAGCCGTTTACTGCGGCGATCACCGGTTTCGGGCAATTTTCGATTTTGTCAAACACAAGCTGTCCGCCTCTTTCAGCCAATGCGGAGCCGCCGGCAGCATCCAGCGATGTGAATTCCGATATATCGGCCCCTGCTACAAAAGCTTTTTCACCGGCGCCGGTGAGGATCACGGCTTTCACCGTTTCATTTTTATATACATCTTCCATTACCTGTCCCAGTTCGCCGATCACGTCCTTGTTCAGGGCATTCATCTTGTCCGGCCGGTTGATGGTAATGAGCAGTATGCCGTCCTGGAGATCTGTCAGTATTGTTTGGTACATAGTATAATATAATTATGGGCTGGTTGAGCAGGGACAAAGTTAATATTATTCATCAGGAAGTGGTGTGTTGTATCCAGTGAAAATGGACAGACTGTCTCGTTGTAATACCTGGGGTAGTATGCCGCTGATATTGCAAGAACGACCATCTGCGGCTCTATGGTATGCGAGATGGATACTGTTTTCGTGCAAAGTTGTGTAGTCAAAAAAGAAGATGAAACATAAAGACGTTTCAGTGAAATAATCATACCGGATAGACGGATAATGCATTAGAGGCAGCGTGATGTTTTTTTACCGGACAAATCAGCTAATTTTCATAAGGACTAATTAATTTTTTCCTACTTTTGCGCCCCGGGCGTTGAGCCCGCTTTTTGTGCCCGCTCATCTCCCGCAACCAATCATGGTAATTTGAAAAATAAAAAATGCAACAATGGTCTGTATTTCAGATAACATGTTCATTTTCAAATTTTCAAATCCCCGAATTTTCAAATTGAATCTCAGATGCCCCGCGACACTTCCATCAAATCCGTACTGATCATCGGCTCCGGCCCTATTGTTATCGGCCAGGCTTGTGAATTTGACTACTCCGGCTCCCAGGCGGCGCGAAGCCTCCGGGAAGAAGGTGTAAAGGTCATACTCATCAATTCCAATCCGGCCACTATTATGACCGATCCGGTAGTGGCCGACCGGGTATATCTGCTTCCACTCACGGTAGAGAGCATTGAGCAGATACTGGAAGAGAATGAGATCGACGCCGTATTGCCGACAATGGGCGGGCAAACGGCGCTGAACCTGGCTAAGGAATGTGATGAGCTGGGTGTATGGCACCGGTTTAATACCCGCCTGATCGGTGTGGATATCAAAGCGATAGATAAGGCGGAAGACCGGGAATTATTCCGGGAATGGATGATTGAGTTGGGCATACCGGTAGCGCAGGCTCGCACTGCAAATTCATTACTTGAAGGGAAAGAGTTTGCTCAGGAGATCGGCTTGCCGATTGTGATCCGTCCGTCTTTTACTTTAGGTGGTACCGGTGGTGGCTTTGTCATGTATAAGGAAGAGCTGGATGCTGCGCTTGAGCGCGGCCTTTCGGCATCCCCAATGCACGAAGTACTGGTGGAAAAAGCAGTGCTGGGGTGGAAGGAGTTTGAGCTGGAACTGCTCCGCGATGCCGCTGATAATGTGGTTATTATCTGCACGGTTGAGAATTTTGATCCGATGGGCATCCATACCGGCGACAGCATCACCGTCGCGCCGGCCATGACCCTCAGTGATACAGCTTTTCAACTGATGCGCAATACTGCTATCCGGATGATGCGCGATCTCGGTAATTTTGCCGGTGGCTGTAATGTGCAGTTCGCGCTGAATCCCGAAACGGAAGAGATCATTGCGATAGAGATCAATCCCCGCGTGAGCCGCTCATCGGCGCTTGCTTCCAAAGCAACAGGCTATCCCATTGCGAAGATCGCTGCCAAGCTGGCGATCGGCTATACGCTGGATGAGCTGAAAAACCCGATCATACAAACCACTTCGGCTTATTTTGAACCGGCGCTCGATTATGTGATCGTAAAAATGCCGCGCTGGAATTTTGATAAATTTAAAGGTGCAGACGATACGCTCGGCCTGCAGATGAAATCGGTAGGCGAGGTGATGGCGATCGGACGCACATTCCCCGAGGCGCTGCAGAAAGCCTGTCAGAGCCTCGAGAACAACGCTACCGGGCTTACCTCCATCAGCCGCAGCCGCATGCGGCCCGAAGAACTGATGGACTATCTGAAGCGGCCTACCTGGGATCGTATCTTCCGCATCAAGGAAGCCATGATGGCCGGCATCTCTATAAAAACCCTGCGGGAATTAACACAAATAGACCGTTGGTTCCTCTACCAGATACAGGATATTGTGACGCTGGAAAACAGGATCGCGGAATATAAACATTTGGAAAAGCTGCCCGGGGACTTGCTTTGGGAGGCCAAACAGATGGGCTTCAGCGATGAGCAGATCACGGATCTCGTTACCGATTGCTCCGCAGAAGAAGTATATGAGCACCGGAAGAAGCTGGGTATAAAGCGTGTGTTCAAAATGGTGGATACCTGCAGTGCAGAGTTTGAAGCCAGGACGCCTTATTTCTACAGCACGTTCGAGCAGTCTTCACGTACGGCAGAAACCACAGACATTACCTTCAACGAAAGCCGTGTATCCGATAAAAAGAAAATCATCGTGCTGGGCTCCGGCCCCAATCGTATCGGCCAGGGTATCGAGTTTGATTATTGCTGTACGCACGGCCTGATGGCCATTCGCGAATGTGGCTTTGAGTCCGTCATGGTCAACTGTAATCCCGAAACGGTTTCTACTGATTTTGATATTGCCGACAAGCTGTACTTCGAGCCGGTGTACTGGGAGCATCTCTGGGAGATCGTAGAGCATGAAAAACCCGATGGGGTGATCGTGCAGCTCGGTGGACAAACCGCGCTCAAGCTGGCTGAGCGCCTGCATGAGAAAGGGATACCTATCATAGGCACCTCTTTTGATGATATGGATATCGCCGAAGATCGCGGTCGTTTCAGCGACCTGCTCAAGGAGATGAATATCCCTTATCCCGAATACGGTACCGCTTATACCACGGATGAAGCGATTGAAGTGGCCAATGTAGTAGGCTACCCGGTGCTGGTGCGCCCTTCTTATGTGCTGGGCGGCCAGCGTATGCGCATCGTGATCAATGATGACGAGTTGGAAAAAAGCGTGGTCAGTCTGCTCAAGCATCTGCCCGGCAACAAAATACTGATAGATCATTTCCTCGACCGCTGCCAGGAAGCAGAGATCGATGCGATCTGTGATGGCGAGGATGTGCACATCATGGGTATTATGGAGCATATCGAGCCGGCAGGTATCCATAGCGGCGACAGCCATTCCGTACTGCCGGTATTCAACCTGGGTCCGCTCGAAGTGGATGAGATGGTGGAAACCGCTCGGAAGATCGCGCTGCGTCTGAATATAAAAGGACTGATCAATATCCAGTACGCGATAAAAGACGGAAAGGTGTATGTGATTGAAGCCAACCCGCGCGCCAGCCGCACCACGCCGTTCATTGCCAAAGCCTATGGCGTTCCTTATCTGAATATCGCTACGAAGATCATGCTGGGAGAGAAGAAGCTGAAGGACTTCAAGATTGAGAAAAAGCTGGAAGGTTTTGCAGTGA
>JBEBVQ010000010.1:0-17813 GCA_040392625.1 Taibaiella soli
GCTGCAAGCATCACATTGATATTGTCTCCAAATATCTTATGATAGAAGTTACGGCTTAACCTATGATCGGATTTGAGATGTCCGATAGTGGGTTCTATGGCTGCTCTTCTGCGACAGGCTTTGCGTTTCTTACCTTGTTGGTATCGGCTTAGGTTTTTGTCTTTTGCTGGGTTAGGTATTTGTATTTGTGTGTCTCCAATTTTGTTGTTTCCCCGATAGCCGCGGTCCACTGTAGCTGTCCGCGGTGCTTTACCTGTTAATTGTGCTACTTGCTCCAATGCTTTGTCTAAGGTATGACCGTCGTATTCGTTCCTGAAACTTTTGGCGCCTACGATTACTCCTGTACTTTGAGTGTATGCTATGGACACTTTATTGCCAAACTCATATTTTTTGTGATCCTTCCCTTTGGATATGCAACATACATCCGGTTCATGCAATGAATAAATTTTGTTTTTGTCGTTGCGTTGTTGGGCTAATACCTGTTTGTAAAATGCCAGGTCTAAGTGCCGGGGGGAGGATGGTGACAACTTGCGTTCAATATCCCTTACCAACCTTCCGGCTATGGTCTTTATTTTCTTATCCGCTTTGCGGGCTTTGGGCTTATTACGGGGATGGCTCCTGAACCGTTGATCATAGCTGAGCTTTTTCAATGTTCGCCTATAGCTCTGACGAAGGATTATGCCTTCCCGCTCTGCTATCTTGTGGCAACGACTTATAATCTTCTTGTATAACTTATCATCCGTAGGAAAAGTTACATTCTTCTCTTGGACAGTGGTATCTACACTAATGTTTGCATCACCGCCATCTTCACCATTGATACGAATACTCTCCTTTAAGATAAGCTCTATACCTTCCTCTCCAATGCGGTAGCGAAAGTGTACCAACTCTGTAGCATTGCATGGAAATCCAGTTACAAAATCATTACACCCGCAAAAGTATTGATAGTACACATTCTCGCTCCATTGTTCCACAACACCCTCATCAGATAAATTGCGGATATGCTTGAGCAGCAGTAAACCAACCATCAAGCGTATAGGTTTGGCAGGTCGGCCGTTATCTTTACAATACAATGGCGAAAAAGCATCTTCAAACAGTTGCCAGTTAATCTTTTCAGATAGAATATAAAGCGGATGCTTTTGATTTAAAGTATGTGCCAATGAGAAAAATAAACTCGATTGGTTGGTATCAATCTTGGGAGGAACCATAAAATATCAGCGATTTAGATTGCAAGAAATGATACATAAATTTACCAAATCCTGCAAGCAAAATCAACCAAATTCATGCACACAATGTTGATAA
The DNA here is from genome assembly GCA_040392625.1 of Taibaiella soli. GTDB lineage: Bacteria > Bacteroidota > Bacteroidia > Chitinophagales > Chitinophagaceae > JBEBVQ01. The sequence goes on from JBEBVQ010000010.1 coordinate 1,300, forward strand.
TCAATATGTTAAATCCTTTTTAAGGATCGACTAAATAGTGTCATTGACCGCTTCGCTGTTCGCGTAAAATCCTTTCTTAATCATTTTCATGAATAAAGTTTAAACAGGTTCTGAGCAAAAAGGAAACGATCACAAAAACAACGCCCCGGCAATATGATCCGCAAATAATTTTCCTGCGCCGGTTAACAAAAGCTTGCGATCCTGCTGCTGTAGCCAGTTCTTTTCCTTAAACGGAAGGCTGGCCGATTCAATTTTTACCGCATAATCATTCCCCCATTCCCGTGCTATCTTTTCAAGATCGCAGCCCCACATGGTGCGCAGCGAAGTCATGATATATTCATTGAGCGACTGGACGGGCGTGAGCTGCTCCTCTTCGTACAGCAGCCGTCCTTCCCGGAGCAGATTTTGTGTATAGAGCGCATTATTGGCTACATTCCATTTTCTTGATCTGCCGTTGAAGGAATGGGCCGACGGGCCGGTGCCGAGATAAGGTATGCCCTGCCAATAAGCAGTGTTGTGGATGGCATGATGCCCCGGCAATGCCAGGTTGGATATTTCATAATGCTCATACCCCATCCGGGCAGCCTGCTCCGTCATTATTTCAAACTGGGCGGCGCTTTGTCCGGCATCTACGGGCCGTGCTTTCTGCTGCCGTATCTGGTGGTGCAACAGGGTGCCTTCTTCTACAGTGAGCGCATATGCCGAAAAATGAGGGATCTCCAATGATGCAACCCGGCCGAGATTGTGTTTCCAGTCATCGTCGCTGAGACCGGGCGTACCGTATATCAGGTCAATGGTCAGGTTGGTAAAACCCAGATCCTGTGCGGCTTTGATGGCATAATCAGCCTGCTGCGCATTATGCGCGCGCTTCATGTACAGCAGATCGTTATCCCGGAACGACTGTACGCCGATGCTCAGGCGATCGACAGGCGTGTTGCGCAACGATTTGAGATACGGGATATTAAGATCGTCGGGGTTGGCTTCGAGGGTGCATTCTTTCAATTGATCAACCGGGTAATGGCTGAATATCGTATCTGTAATGCGCAGAATTTCATCTGCCGAAAGCAGGGATGGAGTACCGCCGCCGAAATATACGGTTTCGATCTTATGACCTTCGAGATAATGCCGCTGCAGCGCGAGCTCCCGGAGCAATGCTTCCAGCAATTCCTCCTTTCCCTTGCGGGAGGTGGAAAAATGGAAATTACAATAGGTGCAGGCCTGTTTGCAGAAAGGGATGTGTATGTAGATGCCGGCCATAAATCGAAAATGACTTCCTGGTGCAAAGCTAATCAACCGGATCCAATGCTTACCTTTGGCCTTCTGTATATGCAGATATTCCGGTTTGCCATTTTATGCTTGTCCTTATTGGTTGTGCTGCCCTGTGCAGGACAGCCCGACAGCTTGTTTGCGCCGGATCCAGAGCCCGATCCGGCGCCGGTGGTAATACCTGCCGACCCGATGGCTGCGGTAGCTTTTACGGACAGCCTGATACGGAACCATCCGATGGCTCAGGGCGCCGTGATCTCTGCCATTTCCAAAGAGCGGGTGATGCACGATGATACTCCGGATTTTTACCTGCTGCTGGCGCTGTTCCTTTTGCTGGGGCTGATCCGGACGCAGGATCGCCGCTATTTTCAGTCGCTGGCGCGGTTGTTCTTCAACCCGATCCGCAGTCCCCGGCAGTTGAGCGAGCAAATGCAGGGAGCCGGCCAGTCGAATTTCCTGATGAATATATTCTTTGCCGTTGCCGTCGGGGCCTACCTGTATTATGTTGTACGGGCGTTGTCTCCGGCGCCCGGACCCGGCATGCCGCCTGCCTTATGGATGATCCTGCTGATAGCGGGGGTAGCGGTGGTTTACCTGATCAAGTACCTGGTGATCCGGGTCAGCGGCTGGGCATTCCGGGCAGAGGCGGCCACGGAGCAATACCTGTTCAATGTATTCCTGGTCAATAAGATCATTGCCGTTTCTTTGCTGCCCTTTGTGGTGCTGCTGGCTTTTGGCGATACCGGCTGGCGGAATACGGTGGTGGTCATTTCCCTGATTACAGGAGGCGGGCTGATGCTGAACCGCTATCTCCGCTCCTGGCAGATATTCGGATCTTTTTTCCAATATAGCCGATTTCATTTTTTTATGTACCTTTGCGCCTCGGAACTATTACCATTGGCGGTTTTAATAAAGCTGATGATGCGGTGGATGATATGATAATGTGCAGATTATAATGTGTCTGCCCGCTTTATTAATCTAAACTCTTTTCAATTCCCATATGGCCAAAGCTGTTCGTACGAAAGATAAAGGCACTGAGAAGACAACGCTCAAGGTCGATTCTATCCTGATCACCCAGCCACGTCCCGAAACTGACAGATCCCCATATTTTGATCTGGCGAAGAAGTATGATATCAGGCTTGATTTTCATCCTTTTATACGTGTCGAAGGTCTGACGGGTAAAGAATTCCGGCGGCAGCGTATTGATATCCTTGAATATACCGCGATCATTTTCACCAGCCGCAATGCCGTGGATCATTTCTTCCGCATATGCGAAGAATTAAAGGTGAAGATATCGCAGGACATGAAATACTTCTGCATTACAGAGGCGGTAGCCCTGTACCTGCAAAAATTTATCCTTTACCGGAAGCGTAAAGTGTTTTTCTCTGCCGATGGTTCTACGGAAGGATTACTGGAAGTGATCGGCAAGCACAAGCATCATGAGCGGTTTATCCTCCCCGCTACCGACAACGGCAAAAATGATATTGCCCAATACCTCGAAGAGAAGAAGATCAGCTTTACCGAAGCCACATTATACCGTACCGTTTCTAATGACATCACGCCTGTAATGCAGGGGGATGGCCATTATGATATGATCGTATTCTTCAGCCCTTTCAGCGTCCAGACACTTTTTGAACACGATCCGCAGTTCCGGCAGAACGGTACGGTGATCGGCGCTTTCGGCCCCACTACATCCAAAGCTGTGGAAGATGCAGGTCTGCGCCTTGACGTGAAAGCCCCTGCCCCAAATGCCCCTTCAATGGTTTCGGCGCTGGAGCATTATCTTGAAACACTGAAAAATAATTAGAGTTATGAATGATGAGTTATGAATGATGAATGGGCGCACGTTTCATAAGTTCATAATTCATAACTCATCATTCATAATTTACTATCCAATTGCCGAATCAGTTAATCCACGAGCAAAGCCCATACCTGCTGCAGCATGCGCATAATCCGGTCAACTGGCTGCCCTGGAGCGACGGAGCTTTTGAGCAGGCCCGTCGTGAGCGCAAGCCGGTGATCGTAAGCATCGGTTACGCGGCATGTCACTGGTGCCATGTCATGGAGCGCGAAAGCTTTGAAGATCCGGAGACGGCTGCTTATATGAATGAGCATTTTGTCTGCATCAAGGTAGATCGCGAAGAGCATCCCGACGTCGATCACATGTACATGGATGCCGTCCAGGCGATCAGCGGAACCGGCGGATGGCCGCTGAATGTCTTTGCCACATCGGAGCGCATCCCTTTTTACGGCGGCACTTATTATCCGCCCCGCCCGGCATACAATCGGGCGTCATGGATGCAGGTGCTGCAGCAGATGCACGATATATGGGTCAACCGTCAGGAAGATGTGCGCCTGCAGACAGAGCAGATGATACAGTACCTGCGCCAGATCGCACAGGCAGGTACGGCAGACAGCGCCTCCGGTTGGGATATGGATACCTGCCGGAGTATGGCTGAGGTACTCCTGAAGCAGGCAGATACATTGCATGGAGGATTCGGCCGCGCACCCAAATTCCCCGGCACAATGGCGATCAGCTTTCTGCTGGAACATTATCAGTTTACACAACACACCGCTTCGCTCGATCATGCCCTGCTCAGCCTCGACAAGATGATCGACGGGGGCATATATGATCAGTTGGGCGGCGGGCTTGCCCGGTACGCAACCGATGATACATGGCTGGCGCCGCATTTCGAGAAAATGCTGTACGATAATGCCCTGCTGGTATGGTCACTTTGCGATGCATACAGCATTACCCGGAAGGAACGGTATCGTGAGGTTATCGAAGAAATTCTGGCCTTTGCAGAACGCGAAATGAAAAACCCTGCCGGCGGTTATTACAGTGCGCTGGATGCAGATAGTGAAGGAGCCGAAGGATTGTTTTATACTTGGTCGTGGGAAGAGTGGACAGGAGCATTGGGCGAAAACGACGAGGCGGTAGCCCGGTATTTCGGTGTGACGGAATCCGGCAACTGGGAAGGCCGTAATATACTACATGTGGCGGCGCCTGTTGATGTGGTGGCAGCGGCATATGGTATCTCAGCGGAAGCGCTGGAGCAGCGGGTCAAAAAAGTGAAAGAACAGTTGTGGCTGCAGCGGGAGAAAAGAATACGTCCGCTTACGGATGATAAAGTTTTACTTTCCTGGAATGCATTGTTTAACCTGGCGCTGACACGTGCGGCCATTGTACTGGATAAGGATGAATATATGCAGCGCGCCACAGCGCATATGCAATGGATGACCGGTAATTTCCGGACGAAAGACGGATTGATGCACACCTGGAAAGGTGGAGTGGCGCGGATCATGGCGAATCTTGATGACTATGCATACCTGATCCGGGCTATGATACAACTGGGCGCCCATTCGGGAGAAGAGGAGTGGCTGCACATAGCCGGCGATCTGATGAAAGAAACAAACACGCATTTCCGGGATGAGGCCGGTGTGTTTTATTTTTACACCTCCGGCCTGCAAACGGATATCCCGGTACGAAAGACAGACCTGTATGATCATGCATTGCCTGCCGCCAATGCCATGCAGGCGGGCAACCTGTTGCTGCTGAGTCTGTGTATGGAAGAAACGGAATGGCAGGCTCAGGCTATGGAGATGATGGGCCGTATGGCCGGTACTGCGGCACGCTATACCGTTTCTTTCAGTTACTGGGCAACACTGCTGCAGCGTGTGGCGCACGGTATAAAGCTGGTGGCCATGACCGGAGAGAAGGCATCACAGCACCGGCGGGAGCTGGCAGCTCATTATCTGCCGCATCTGTTTATACTTACTTCTAAAAAAGAAATATCTGATTTGCCGGTTTTGCAAAAAAAATATTTCCCGGGAGAATCTCCTATATTTGTTTGTTCGTTACAGGCCTGTTATGCGCCTGTAAGCGATGTACAGACAGCGTTACCGTTGCTTGGATTGTAGGGAATGAGTTGCAGGTATGCGGGATACAGAAAGTAGCAGAAGGGACAATTCTTCAATAATTTTTTCAGGATGCTTGCATTTTTGGAAAAAACTTTAAATATTGTGAGCCGGTTTTACATGCGCAGGTATTTGAAACCGTAAAAAAATTACTTTTATATTTGCCAATTGCAAAAACAACAATAACTGTAGTATGAAACAAGTTTCCCTGAAGATCTCGGCTGTAGCGATTATCGCACTGGCTGCAAGCTGTGGAAAATCGGGTTCCGGAGGTCAGTTGGTTGGCGCTCCGACCATGATGAACTACAAAGCGCCGGTACCGATAGGAATGGTATATGTGCCTTCCGGTGTGCTCAGGATGGGAGCAAGCGATCAGGATATGCGCGGGAAAAATGACGCATTGATCCGTACAGCGCAGATGGCCGGTTTTTATATGGACGCAACCGAGATCACCAATGCGGAATATCGTCAATTTACCAATTGGGTGCGTGATTCCATGGCGCATACACAATTGGGGGATTTTATAGATAACCCGGACGGTACGCAGCGCGTGGATATGAGAAGGCGTATCAACTACCGGGATGAAGATGTGCAGGATCAGCTTTCCAACCTGTATATACAGGCCGACCAGTCGGGCTGGGGACGGAAAGAGTTTGATAACAGCAAGCTTGTCTATACTTATCAGACATTCGATTATCAGGAAGCGGTGCAGTCTCCCGACCAGCCGGCGTCCAGCTTTATCCGCAAGCACGAAGTGCCGGTGTATCCCGATACAACAGTTTGGATACGCCAGTTTGCGTATTCCTATAATGAGCCTATAGCAATGCAGTATAACTGGTTTACTGCGTTCAACAACTACCCGGTAGTAGGTGTGAACTGGATCCAGGCGAATGCCTTCTGTGACTGGCGCACCGCTCTTTGGCGCTCCGAGCGTGAAGGGAACCGTCAGTATTTTGAAGGCGAGTTCCGCTTGCCGAGCGAAATGCAATGGGAATGGGCAGCGCGCGGTGGCCGAAATGAATCGCCGTATCCTTGGGGTGGTCCTTACCTGGTTAACAAAAAGGGATGCTATCTCGCTAACTTTAAACCCCAGCGTGGTAATTATGCAGCAGATGGCGGCTTGTACACTGTCCCTGTAGATCGTTACTGGCCTAATGATTACGGTCTGTATAATATGGCCGGCAACGTGGCCGAATGGACCAGCTCTCCTTATAACGGAGGCGCTTACAATGCTGTTGCCGACGTCAACCCGGATATCCGTCACGTGATCCGTGAAAACGATCCTCAGTGGTTACGGCGTATGGTCGTGCGCGGCGGTAGCTGGAGGGATGTGGCATTTTACCTGCAGAACGGTACACGTGACTGGGAATATGCTGATACTGCCAAGGCCTATATCGGCTTCCGTTGTGTTTATCAGCAGATTGCACCGGCGCTTACAAACAGGAGATAAACCCTACCGATATATTTAAAATTTTCAATCCAATTTAAAAAAGAAAGTAGCAATATGAATTCCATAGGAATGTTTTTTGAAACCAGGCAGGGAAAATATTTAAAGAATCTGATCATAGGTTTGGGTGCATCGCTGGTATTATTAGGCGCTTTATTCAAATTACAGCACTGGCAGGGAGCAGGTATCATGCTTACTATCGGGATGCTGACCGAGGCGTTTATCTTTGCCTTATTGGGAGTGCTTCCTCCTCACAAAGATTACTACTGGGAACGCTATTATCCCAATCTCGATCAAAGCCCGCATGTTGACGCTTACCGCAGCGGTGTGAAGGATGTCAAAGCATCTTCTATTGCTTCTCTCGATAAAATGATGCAGGAAGCACAGCTGAACCAGCCGAACCTGAAACGTCTGGGGGATAATTTCCAGAAATTCAACCAAACGGTTGAGCAGATACTGGATATCGCAGACATTACAGCCGCTACTAATGCTTATGCGGATGCTGCCCGTGAAACTGCCGGAGCATTGGGCGAAATGAAAAGTACTTTTGTAGGCGCTGCACAAACCATGAGTTCTTTTAACGCTGCTGCCGATGATACTGCCCGGTTTCATGACCAGGTACAGGTGCTGTCCCGGAATCTGGGTTCTCTTAACCAGATATATGAAGTGGAACTCCAGGACGCTAATAACCACCTGAAAGCAATGAACAGATTTTATAGCAATCTGGTAAGCGCTTCAGATGCTATGGCATCCAGCGCCAGTGATGCGCAGGCGGCGAAAGAGCAGATCGCAATGCTTGCCAAGAACTTGAATAACCTGAACCAAATATATGGCAATATGCTTTCTGCAATGCAAAGCGGACGTTGAGCCTGCCGTTGCAGCCGGGTACCGGATGAACTGATGCCTGAGCAACGATAGTGTTTAGATAATTATATTTTAACATAAGAAAAAACATTTTGCAGGATGTCAATGCCTAAGGAGCCACGGCAGCTAATGATCAACCTCATGTATTTGGTGTTGACCGCGATGCTTGCCTTGAATGTCTCATCTGAAATCTTACATGCCTTTAAAACGATTAATCAGAGTATTAATCAGTCCAACGCTTCTATTCAGTCGAAAAATCAGGAGTTATACGATCTGTTTAACGAAAATGAGAAGCAACCCGGACGTGAGGATCGTGTAAAACCGTACAACGACCGTGCTAAGATCGTACGTGCCCAGGCTGATGAATTGGTGCAGTACCTGGAAGAATGGAAGGGAAAAGTGATTACTGAAGCCGGAGGATATACCGAGACCGGAGAGATAAAGGCTGAATCCAATATTGACGCCTCTACCAAGTTGCTGGTTGAAAATAATGGCGGTGATGAAATTAAAGAAAAGCTGGAGCAACTGAGAGAGCTGATGATTAATTCAGTGGATGAAAAAGATCGTGATAAAACGGCTGCCTCACTTCCTTTGCGTATTACCGAGCCGGAACGTTCGGATAACAACCCGCAGGGGAAATGGAGTGTCGGTACATTCTATAATATGCCGGTAATGGCTGCGATCACGCTCTTTTCCAAGATGCAGAATGATGTGCGCAACTCGGAAGCTCAGGTGGTAAAGCAATTGTTTGACGAATCTTATTCTTCAACACTCAAGTTTGATGCGATCAAGGCGATCGCACTTCCCCAGACAAGTTATGCGCTGGTCGGTCAAAAAGTCGAAGCGCAGATATTATTGGCAGCCTATAATAAAACTGTAGCGCCAAATGTTACTGTGCAAGGCGGCGGCGGTAAAATATCCAAAGTAGAAAATGGTGTGGCGTACTGGGAAACCAATGCTTCCGGTGTAGGACAACAAACGGTAAGGGGAACTGTAACCATCGATATGGATGGTAATAAGCAAACCGAACCCTGGGAGTTCCAGTATATGGTGGGATCTGCGGGCGGTTCCTTGCAGTTGGATAAGATGAACGTGTTTTATATCGGGGTGGATAACCCGGTAACGGTATCAGCTGCCGGATATTCGCTTGAAGATGTGTACCTGGAAATGCCCGAGGCTGAGATCAAACAGGATGCAGAACGCGGCAAAGGAACTTATAACATCCGTGTGACCAAGCCCAGCGGCCCTCAGGGCGTAAAGGTAGCTATCATGGCAAAAACTCCTTCCGGTGCTAAGGAAGTAGGCTCCCTGCCCGTGCGTATCAAGTATATCCCGGATCCGATCGCACAGGTCGGCGGACAGGCAGGCGGCTATATGTCAGCAGCCAAATTCAGACCCCAGATCGGGCCGGCTGCAGTACTGCTGAATTTTGAGTTTGATGCACGCTATATTGTTGTTGAGTTTTCATACAGTGTGATGAAGCGGAGAGACCCTGATATCAAAGGGCCTTACAAAGTGGTGAATCCCAGAGGAGCCGTATTTACCTCTAACCAGGATATCATGAGACTGCAGGCAGACCTGAAGCCGGGTGACCGCGTCTTTATTGATGATATCAAGGCAAGGGGTCCTGATGGCCGGTTACGTTCGCTACCCTCATTATCGTTTACACTTAATTAAAGTTTTCTTACTTTTACTAATAGCAAATACAGAAGGACATGATCATCCTACGTTCATACAAGAAGATTGCAGCAAGTGGCGTATTGTTGCTTGCCAGTGCTGTTTCTTTTGCCCAGACACCGAATATTACTGATCAGGCACTGTCTGCCGAGGCGCCAACGGGGGCTGTAAAGGAAGGCTGGAGACCTTCACTGGTGACAGACGGTGCTTACGACCGTGTGCCGCGCGTAGCTGAAGCTTTGCCCTGGCAGCCTGTACGTGAAGCAGATGTTATGTGGCGGTAGCGGGTATGGCGGGAAATAAATACCCTGGAAAAGCAAAACCTTGCTTTCAGATATCCCGGTGATGAATATACAGGCGGCGGTTACTTTATAGAAATCCTGCTCCATGCCATTAAAAACGGGCAGATCAAAGCATACTCCAATTTTGACGACCGCTTTACCCAACCACTCTCTGTGGAACAGATTGAGGAAATCGTGCGCGGTACAGTTGATACTACCGAAGTCTATGATCCTACAACCAATACGGTTCAGTATGTGGTGACCCAAAGAGACTTTGATCCCGATGGCGTTACGAAGTACCGGCTTAAAGAAGACTGGATATTCGACAGGAACCTGGGTCGTATGGTCGTGCGTATTATCGGTATTGCTCCCGTACAGGATATCAGAGATCCGCTTACCAACGAGGTACGTGGACAGTCTGCGTTGTTCTGGGTATATTATCCGGATGCCCGCAATACACTGGCGCAATATGAAGTGTTTAATCCTGAAAATGATGTGCAGCGCCTGACCTGGGACGATTATTTCGAAGGGCGCTTTTTCTCCAGCCGCATTATCAAGATCAGCAATCCTTTCGATCAGTTTATTCAGGGACTTCCCGGTATGAACGCTATGGACGCTTTGTATGAAAGCCAGCGTACTACTGAAATGCTCATGAACAAAGAACATGATATGTGGGTGTATTAATACAGTATCCTCCCGGAGGGTTTATGAATTGATTGTTTTTTATTGTTTTCATAGCAAGGCCGGGCATTTGCCCGGCCTTGCTGTTGTCTCCCTCGATCCATATGCTCCGCCTGTCACTATTGACGACCAGGAGCCGGATGCATATAATTTTAACTGATCTACCGTTTATGAGCGCTACTGTGCTGCCCCGGCTTGAAGTTTGCCTTTCTCCTGCTTTATTGCACCTGTATGATACCAGGGACAAGGTTGTTGTAATCATTGATGTATTTCGTGCCACTTCTACCATCGCTGCTGCGCTCGATAACGGCGCCCGCTGTGTGCTGCCGGTTGCATCAGTTGAAGAATGCATCCTGCTCGGACAACAACTCCCCGACAGTATCACCGCCGGGGAACGGGACGGGCAGATCGCTCCCGGCCTTCAGCATGGTAATTCGCCGCTCGAATATCCCGCTTCGTTCGTACAAGGGAAGACACTGGTACTTACTACTACCAATGGTACGCGCCTGCTGCACATGGTACAGGATGCAGATATGATTATTACAGGTTCGTTTCTGAACATGACGGCCATTTGTGATTTCCTCACGGCTCAAAAAAAAGACGTCTTACTCGGCTGTGCCGCCTGGAAAGACCGCTTTAATCTCGAAGACACATTGTTTGCAGGGATGGTCGCAGAGCGTATTGCCGGTCATTTCTCTACTAATTGCGACAGCGTCCGGGTGGCGCGCCATCTGGCAAGGCAGGTTACGGGTAATGATATCATCGGTCTCCTTCGCGACAGTGCGCATTACAAAAGGCTCGCCGCCTTCGGCCTGGAGCAGGATATGCATTACTGTACAACGCCCGATCAGCATCCGGTCGTCCCTTTGCTCAGCGGCCGGGAGCTGGTAACAAGTCAGGAGTAGCAAGTATTTAGTATCAAGTTGTTTCGATTTAATATCCCGACTTGCTACTTATTACTTGCTACTTGTTTCTTACGACTTGCTACTAAACTTCCAAATTGTCTAATTTTGCAAACAAATCCGCGATATGCCCCAATCATTTGAAGCCAGCCTGGAATATGCCCGGAACCAGGATCAGATAGATATTCTGTATCCTTTCCGTGAACGTTTTTTATTCCCGCAGCACGAGGAGAGAAATACCGTTTATTTCTGCGGTAATTCCCTGGGACTTCAGCCGAAAAGCGTTTCATACCTGATGAGCCAGGAGCTTGACGACTGGGCCAGGCATGGTGTGGAAGGACATTTCCGGGCGCGTAACCCCTGGTTTTCCTATCATCATGATTTTTCAAAAGCTTTGGCGGAGGTTGTTGGAGCGGCGCCTGATGAAGTGGTCGCGATGAATACCCTGACCGTAAACCTGCATCTGCTGATGCTTTCGTTTTATCGCCCGGAGGGAAAACGCTATAAGATCATGATGGAGGCAGGCGCTTTCCCCAGCGACCAGTACGCTATGGAAACACAGGTCCGTATGTACGGATACGACCCCGAAGATGCGATTATCGAATTGTCCCCCAAAGAAGGGAAATACATCCTCGAAGAGGATGATATTATAGAAGCCATCCGCGAGGCGGGCGACAGTCTTGCCGTAGTGATGCTGGGTGGCGTGAATTATTACACCGGTCAGTTCTTTGACCTGAAAAGGATCACAGATGCAGCGCACCGGGCAGGCGCCTATGCCGGCTTTGACCTGGCGCACGCTGCAGGAAATGTGCCGCTTGAGCTGCACGACTGGAGCGTGGATTTTGCGTGCTGGTGCTCATACAAATATCTCAATTCAGGGCCTGGCGGAGTTGGCGGGATCTTCGTCCACTCCCACCACGGTAATAACCCCAAGACTTTCCGGCTGGCCGGCTGGTGGGGTAATGAAGAAGCCGGCCGTTTTAAAATGGAGAAAGGTTTCGTGCCGCAGAAAGGCGCTGCCGGCTGGCAAATGAGTAATGCTCCCGTCTTTAATATGGTGGCGCATCGCGCCTCGCTTGATCTGTTTGCAAAGGCGGGGATGACGGCGCTGCGCGAAAAAAGCCTGAAGCTGACCGCTTATATGGAGTACCTGTTGCAGCAACTGGATCATTTGCCGTTTAAGATCATCACACCGGCAGACCCGGCCCGGCGCGGTTGCCAGCTCAGCCTTTTGTTCGAAAAGGACGGCAGGGCAGTCTTTGAGCAACTCACAGCCAAAGGCGTAATTGCAGACTGGCGTGAGCCGGATGTGATCCGGATAGCGCCGGTTCCGCTTTATAATTCTTTTGAAGATTGCTATCACTTTTATGAAATCCTGAAAAGTACAGAAAACTGACAGGCCCGGTTCTTGTGTTATGCCCAAACGATACAGATATTCCGGCATATGCTTATTCCTGCTGGCGCTATCCGCACTATCATGGCTCCCGGGCTGTAAGAAAGATCTGCTGCAATGGACGCAGGCAGAGCAGATCGGGCCATATACCGACGGTCGCCTCAACCGGATCTTCTTTGCCGGGGATATGCTCGGATTTGTGGTAGGCGGCAGCCGATTCCTCCGTGCTGATATGCTCATAACCCGTGACGGGGGACATTCCTGGGAATACCGTTCTTTCCCCGAAGCGGCAAAGGGATTATACGGTATCACACAAGCGCCCGGTGGGGAAATTTATATCATCGGCTTTGACGGAAAATTGCTGTTTTCGACAAATGGCGGGGATGATTGGGAATTCCGGCAATTGAGTTACCTGCCTGTGAAAGCGATTGTCTTTAACGGGAAAAATGAAGGTATTGTCGCAGGCGGTATCAGCTTCGACCAGGGATTTATCATGCGGATTGATAAGGAAGGGCAGCAGTTGAGCTATGATTCCGTAGGCTATGAGATAAACGATCTGCAGATGATTAGCGGCGATACCGGCTATATGGCGGGGTACGGCGCATTTCTGAAAACAACGGATGGCGGATATTCATGGACATTTACCTCATTGCGCAGCGACAACTTCACCGCGTTGCATTGCCCGGATGAACACACAATATGGGTCTGCGGCTATGAAGGCAGCATCTATAAGTCCGACGATGCGGGACAGACATGGGAACGTATGCGTAACGGCAACGACCTGACCCGTAAAAAATACCGGCTGCTCGATATTGTTTTTCCCGACCCGCAGCATGGATATGCTGTCGGTGAAAACGGTGTTGTGATCTATTCGGATGATGGCGGACAGAACTGGATGGAGTTTACCCGATTTACCGATGCAGCATTGCGCAGTATAGCCGTTACATACGATGGCAGCCTGCTTGTCGCCGGGGATAACGGCGCTTTTTACCGCCTGCGCCGTTAGACAACGTCGGTTGGCTTGTCGAAGCCACACCCGAATAACTATCAAATCACTACCGGTATTTTTCCTAACATAGGATAATTTTTCTTAGCGTTCTACATACGACCTTTGTGTTGTCAATGAATATTAAACAACTCAAAAACAATACAGCTATGGCAAAAGTTACATGGGCATTGGACCCTTCCCACTCAGAAGTGCAGTTTCGCGTACGGCATATGATGATCTCGAACGTGACCGGGCAGCTACAGAAATTTGATGTCAGCGTGGAAACGGAAGACAATGATTTCTCTACAGCAAAGATCCGTTTTACAGGCGATCCGAATACGATCTCTACCAATAACGAACAACGGGACGGCCACCTGCAAAGCAATGATTTTTTTGATACGGCCAATCATCCCGAGATCATCTTTGAAGGCGACCGCATGGAAAAAACAGGTGATGATGCATACAAGCTGCATGGCACTTTTACGATGCGCGGCGTGAGCAAACCTCTGACGCTGGATGTGGAATACGGCGGCATGGCAAAAAACCCCTGGGGCAATACCCTTGCCGGATTCACGGTTACGGGTAAGATCAACCGCAAGGATTTCGGTCTTGTCTATAATACGGCGTTGGAAACAGGCGGCGTCCTGATCGGTGACGAAGTAAAGATCACTGCCCAGGCAGAGTTTGTGCGCCAGGATGAGGAAGCAGCAGCCAGCTGATCTATTCAATTAGCCAATTAGCTGATGTGCTGATTAGCAAATGTCAATTGCGAGGAATAATTAGCTAATTGGCATATCAGCTAATTAAAACGATTATAAACCGGGTAAAGAATTTACAGTATGTCTTTACCCGGTTTTATATTACTTTTAAGGCAGTTTTTCCCAAAATACGTACTGTATCATGCAAAAATGGAAATTATCTGCAATGGCTTTTATGAGTGCAACAGTTTTTACTGCCGCCTGTAATACGGGTAGCAACGCACCGGAACAGGAGCAGAAACCTGCCGGGTATAATCCCAATTTCAAAGTAGAAGCAGAATCGTTTGCCGATCTGCAGGTGCTCCGCTTCGAGGCCCCGGGCTTCAACCAACTGAGCCTGCAGCAGAAGCAGCTCGCTTATTATCTCTATGAAGCGGCGCTTTCCGGGAGAGATATTATCTACGACCAGAGAAGCAAATATGGCCTGCTGGTGCGCAAGACGCTGGAAACGATCTATGGTACCTACACCGGCGATAAGAGCAATGATGAGTGGAAACAATTTGAAACCTACTGCGGCCGCTTCTGGTTCAGCAATGGTTATCATCATCATTATGCGAATGATAAATTCATCCCCGAATGCAGCTTTGCATATTTCACCACGATACTCAAAGCTTCTGATACATCCCTGCTGCCGCTGGAAGCCGGCGAGACTACAGATGGCCTGCTGGCACGACTGAAAGAGATCGTCTTTGATCCGGCGTTTGAACCCAAGCTGGTAGATCAGCGCCCGGATATAGATAATGTGCTGCATTCCTCCGCTAATTTTTACGAAGGGGTCACACAAGATGAAGTAGAGGCATTTTATGCACAGTTCGATACTAAGGGCCATGCGCCTTCCTGGGGGCTGAACAGCAAGCTGGTAAAGGAAAACGGGCAGGTGACAGAGAAAGTATGGAAGAGCGGAGGCATGTACGGCGCAGCTATCGACCGTATCATTTTCTGGCTGGGAAAAGCAGCGTCGGTAGCAGAAAATGACAAACAGAAAAAAGCGTTTGAGCTGCTGGCGGCTTATTACAAATCAGGGGATCTCAAAATATTTGACGAATACAGTATAGCATGGGTTGAAGACACGGAGTCGCGGCTGGATGTGATCAATGGATTCATTGAAGTGTACCTGGATGCGATCGGGAAAAAAGGCAGCTTTGAGAGTATCGTTTCCATGGAGGATATGCAGACAACCAAACGGATCGCAGCAATTGCCAAAGAAGCCCAGTGGTTTGAAGACAACTCCCCGCTGATGCCGGAACACAAAAAGAAAGAGGTGAAAGGTATTACCGCCAAAGCCATCACGGTAATCGTGGAAAGCGGTGATGCTTCTCCCAACACACCGATCGGGATCAACCTGCCGAATGCAGACTGGATACGCAAAGAGCATGGCTCGAAATCCGTATCGCTGAGCAATATCGTACATGCCTACAATGTAGCTGGTGAAAAAAGCGGCATGGTGGACGAATTTGCAGTGAATGATAAAGTGAAGACGCGTATCAAAAAATACGGAGCGCTGGCATCAGACCTGCACACAGATATGCACGAGTGCATCGGCCATGCCTCCGGACAGATCAACCCGGGGGTGGAAACAACCGATAAAACACTGAAGAACTACGCTTCTACGCTTGAAGAAGCACGCGCAGACCTTGTAGCGCTGTATTTTGCGATAGACCAGAAGCTGGTGGACATCGGCGTGGCCGAAAGCATCGAAGTGGGTAAGGCGGAATACGACAACTATATGATGAACGGCCTTATGACGCAACTGACCCGTATCAAACCCGGCGCACAGATCGAAGAGGCGCATATGCGCAACCGGCAGCTTGTTGCCAAATGGGCTTATGAAAAAGGTCAGGCCGGGAATGTAGTGGAATTTGTAAAGCAGAACGGCAAGACTTATGTGCGGATAAATGATTATGACCAGTTGCGCGTACTGTTCGGTGATCTGCTGCGCGAAATTCAACGCATCAAATCAGAAGGGGATTTTGCCGCTGGTAAAAATCTGGTGGAAACATATGGCGTACAGGTAGATCAGGAGCTGCACAAGGAAGTGCTGGAGCGTTATGCAACGCTTAACATCAAGCCTTACAAAGGATTTATCCAGCCTCGCCTCGTAGCCGTGAAAAACGGTGAAGAGATCAAAGATGTGAAGATCGAATATCCGGAAAGCTTCTTTGGCCAGATGATGGAATATGCACGGGATTATTCCCTGCTGCCGGTGGTCAATTAATTGAGAATTGAAAGTTGAAAATTGAAACGCTTCTGCCGGCACCAGTCGTTTTCAGTCACAACCCACAACTCATAACTCATAGTTCATAACTCACCCATAGGCATTGTATGTACCTCTCCGGGAT
>JBEBVQ010000011.1:0-17735 GCA_040392625.1 Taibaiella soli
GCAGGAAAGAATATCCGTATGCCGGATCATTTAAACACATATCCAGGACCCGGGAGCATTCAGAGTATGGGTATGTCTGATTGTTTAATCGTTTATTCGTTGAATCGTTGAACTGTTGAGTTGTTGAACCGTTGAACCGTCGAGTCGTTTAATCGATGAACCGATGAATCGTTGAACCGCTAAATCGATGAATCGAATAAACGGTTAAACGATTCAACGAATAATCGATTCAACGAATAAACAATTCAAACGACTCCGCATTTTACCGTAACTTTAATACCTGACAATAACTGTCTTACTCGATGCGCACCGCTGTCCTGATATGTTTTACGATCATTTTTTTCATGATCGCCTGCAAGCATGAACCGTACAAAGAGGCCGTAACACCCGACGGGAATTTTCCGCCTGAGATTGCCGCCATTTTTACTACAAAATGCGCTACATCCGGATGCCACAATGCGCAAAGCTTTGCCAATGCCGGCGGCCTGCGCCTCGACTCCTGGGAGCACCTTTTCAACGGCGGCAATAACGGCGCCGTAGCCATACCCTACAACATAGAAAATTCCTCGCTGCTCTATTTCCTGAACACAGATTCGTCCTTTGGCCCGATCGCCGTACCGACCATGCCGCTCCACCAGCCTGCTTTATCACAGGAAGAGTACCTCTCCGTGCGCGACTGGATTGCCGGCGGAGCGCCGGATAAGAACGGGAACATCCCTTTTGCCGACAATCCTGATACCCGCCAGAAAATATACCTGACACAACAAGGCTGCGACCTGCTCGCGGTAATCGATGGTGAGAAAAAAGTGGTAATGCGCTACATCCCTGTAGGAATGTCTGCCGCTACCGAAGCGCCGCATTGCGTGCG
Source organism: Taibaiella soli (assembly GCA_040392625.1). Classification (GTDB taxonomy): domain Bacteria; phylum Bacteroidota; class Bacteroidia; order Chitinophagales; family Chitinophagaceae; genus JBEBVQ01. The sequence goes on from JBEBVQ010000011.1 coordinate 869, forward strand.
GGTGGATGCCGCAGGTCGTTATGCTTATGTCAGCTTTATCGGCGGCCAGTACATCCAGAAGATAGATACCCGCACGGATGCCCTGGTAGCCTCCATGTACATTGGTAACGGCTCCTGGAATATCATACACTTGTCAGGGGACGGCACACAGATGATGGTGAGCGACTGGCAGGGCAACGGACAACTGGTGATGGTAAATACAGCCACCATGCAGGAGACGCGCCGGTTCAACCCCACGAACGGTTTCATTTTCCCGCACGGTGTCACCAGCAATGCAGCATTTGATACATTCTTCGTCACTGCCCAGTACGGTAATGTGGTTTACCGGTTCTCACCTTCCGGCGGATCCATAAAGCAGATCAGCATAGACGGCAATACGCCGACGTTCGCTCCGGGCACACGCGATCCGCACGAGATCATGATGACGCCCGATTTCTCAAAATACTTCCTCACCTGCGAGGCTTCCGATGAGGTCAGGGTGATGGATGCATACGCCGACACACTGATACATGTGTTCAACCTGGGCATTAAGCCGCAGGAGATTGCCATGTCGCGCAAGCTGCCGTATGCATTTATAACGTGCATGGAGGATATGTCGCCCTTCCCTAAAGCGCGCGGATCGGTATATGTGCTGAACTACAAGACGATGGAAATTGTAAAACGGCTGGACGGCAAATTCTTCCAGCCGCATGGCATCACCGTCGATGATCAGAACGACATCGTATATATCGCCAGCAGAAATGCCACTACCGACGGACCGGCGCCGCACCATCCCAGCTCCTGCGGCGGCCGCAACGGCTGGTATTCCCTCTTCGATCTGAATACGCTCACACCGGTTGATGAAAAACGGTATGAAGTATCTATAGAGCCGTATTCGGCGGATGCGAGGTTTAAATGAGCTGTATAATGTGACAAATGTGTTGAATGTGGGAAATGTGATAAACACATTCGTCACATTCAACACATTTGTCACATTTTCAGAGTCGCCTACGGACGATCACCTACAGATGTATCGCCTCTCCCAACGCCACCTCTATCGCGTCTTTCACGCTTTCGCTCATGGTGGGGTGCGGGTGGATGCTGTCGAGCACCTCCTGCCAGGTTGTTTCCAGCTTGCGGGCCGTAACAGTCTGCGCGATCATCTCGGTCACGTTGGCGCCGATCATATGCGTACCCAGCCATTCACCATATTTCGCATCGAAGATCACTTTTACAAAACCTTCGGTCGCGCCCGCGGCACTCGCCTTACCGGAAGCGGAGAAGGGGAACTTACCCACTTTCAACTCATAACCGGCTTCTTTAGCCTGCTTTTCGGTCATGCCGACAGAAGCGATCTCGGGGGAGCAATAGGTACAACCCGGCACATTGCCGTAATCCACCGGCTCGGGCATATGAGCATGCTTACCGTCTTTATGCGCAAATGCTTCCACGCAGACAACGGCTTCTTTCGATGCCACATGCGCCAGCGCCTGCCCCGGGGTACAATCGCCGATGGCATAGATACCATCCACATTGGTCTTCCCGTATTGATCTACAACGATCTTACCCTTATCCGTATTGATCTTCAAAGCCTCCAGGCCGATATGCTCGATATTGGCCACCACACCTACCGCGCTCAGCACAATATCGGCTTCAAGTATCTCTTCACCTTTCTGGGTTTTAACGGTAGCCTTTACACCGCCTTTGCCGCCTTCCACTTTTTCAACGGAAGCGTTGGTCATGATGGTAATGCCTTTCTTCTTATAGATCTTCTCCAGTTCTTTGGAAATATCCTCATCTTCCACGGGCACGATGCGCGGCATAAATTCCACGATCGTCACTTTCGTACCCAGGCTGTTATAAAAATAGGCGAACTCTATCCCGATCGCGCCGGAGCCAACTACGATCATGCTTTTCGGCTGCTCAGCGAGCGACATAGCCTCACGGTAGCCGATCACGTTTTTACCGTCGATCTCCAGGCTGGGCAACTGGCGTGCACGGCCCCCCGTGGCAATGATCACATGTTTGGCCTGATACGCCGTATCCTTGCCGTCAGCGCCGGTTACGATCACTTCTTTCTTTTCATTCAACTTCCCGAAGCCCATGATCACATCGATCTTGTTCTTCTTCATCAGGAACTGGATGCCTTTGCTCATTTTATCGGCGACGCCACGGCTGCGCTTTACGATGGCCGCAAAATCGGCCTTATAATCATTTACCACAACACCATAATCTTTGGAGTGACCGAGGTACTCCATGATCTGTGCCGATTTCAGCAATGCTTTGGTTGGGATGCAGCCCCAGTTCAGACAGATGCCGCCCAGGCTTTCGCGTTCAACGATTGCAGTTTTATAACCCAGCTGGGAAGCGCGGATGGCCGCTACATAACCGCCGGGGCCGCTGCCGATGACAATCACATCATATGCCATATACAGGAAGTGTGTTTTAAAATGGTCAAAAAGTTAACGTCCTACAAAAGTAGCAAATAATTAAACTTCCGCCTGAATTAATCGTCTTTCCGGGCAGCATTCCGCACCTTGCTATGCCTGATACTATACCCGAAATAGATCGCGAGGCCCAGCGCCAGCCATATCCCCAGCCGCTCCCACGATTCAATCGGCAGGGATGCCATCATGGCTACACAGACCAGCACGCCCAATATCGGTATCAGCGGCACCAGCGGCACTTTAAATGACCGTGGCGCATCCGGCGCTTTTTTCCGCATTACGATTACCCCGATACACACCAGCGAGAACGCAAATAAAGTACCGATGCTGACCATATGCCCCAGATCGGCAACCGGCACAAACCCGGCAAACAGGCTTACAAACACCATAAAGACCAGGTTGGTCTTCCAGGGCGTACGGTTTTTAGGATGCAGGTCTGAAAAGAATTTCGGCAGCAGCCCGTCCACACTCATGCTGTAAAATACCCGGCTCTGCCCCATCAGCATCACCAGCATTACAGATGTAAATCCTGCAATAATAGCAACCGTCATCAAGCTATTGAGGAAATGATAACCTGTTTTGGCAAAAGCCGTGGCAACCGGTTTGGCATCACCCTTAAATGCGGTATAATGTTCCAGTCCCGTCAGCACGTAAGAAAAAAGCACATACAGCAGCGTACAAATGATCAGAGATCCGATGATACCGATCGGCATGGCCTTTTTCGGATTCTTGGTTTCCTGAGCCGCTGTGGACACCGCGTCAAAGCCGATAAACGCAAAAAACACCACGCCCGCACCACGCATAATTCCACTGATGCCATATGCCCCGAAATGCTCGCTATTGAAAAACTCCCAGAACCCCATCTGGCCGGCGCGCACTGCTTCTTCTCCGACATTCGGCGGAATGAACGGCGTATGATTGACCGGGTTGATAAAGCTCCATCCCAGGGCAATAAAAATCAGCACCACCGCCACTTTTACGATCACGAGGATATTGTTGATGAATGAAGATTCACGGGTGCCCCGCATCAGCAGCAACGACAGCAGGCAAATGATAATAATAGCGGGGAGGTTGATGATACCGTCTGCGATAACCGTACCATCGGCCAGCGTCAGCGTTTCCCAGGGTGAGGTGAGCAGCCGGGGCGGGAAATGGATACCGACATCACTTAAGAACTGGGCAAAATAGCGTGACCAGCTTACGGAAACAGTGGCGGCGCCAAGCGCATACTCCAGCACCAGGTCCCAGCCGATGATCCAGGCAATGAATTCACCCATCGTAGCATAGGAGTAGGTATAGGCGCTGCCGGCAACCGGTATCATGGAGGCAAACTCCGCATAGCACAATCCGGCAAAGGCACAGCCCACCGCAGCAACAACAAATGACAACGTAACCGCAGCGCCTGCATTATCAGCCGCAGCTATGCCTGTTAACGAAAACAGACCCGCGCCGATAATAGCGCCGATACCAAGCGCCACCAGCGCAGTAGCTGAAAGTGTCTTTTTCAAGCCTTTTTCCGATTCGGAGGCTTCTGCCATTAACTGCGGAAGCTGTTTTCTGATAAATATGCTCATTGTTTCATTTTATCATTAAAATATAATTAGCTGATCAGTTGATTATCACATCAGCTAATTGAAAACTGTGGCTAAGGTAATAGAAAACAACAAAAATCAATACGGGTAGCGTTACTGTTTTGCTATAAAAAAGAAAAACTCCGCGCAGCGCTGGTTCATTTTCCGGATTTGCAGTAGGTTTGACAAATGATTGAACGAATATCGGTACGGCCGGCCATTTTCATTTTACTATCCCTGTTGTTTGCAACCGGATTGCGGGCGCAGCCCATATTACCCGATATGATCGGCGCCACACAGGATGGTATGAACATCCTGAGCTGGACCTGCCAGTACAACGGCATTAAATCTATTGCTGTACAGCGCTCTGCCGACAGTGTATATAATTTTGCCACGATAGGATATGTAAAGGAGCTGGCAAAAGGCCCTCAGGCATTCATCGACGGGCATCCCATGCCGGGCAGCAACTGGTACCGGCTGTATATCGTCTTCAATTCAAACCTTACCTGGTACAGCAATTACCTGAAGCTGGAAGTGGACAGCCTGCAGCTCCTGCAGCAGAAAGTATTGCCGCCCAACGATGCTTTACAGCAATACGCTTCAGACATTCAGATCGTGGACGACAGCGTCAGCAGCACGATCGACAAAAACAAGATAGCAACCGGCAAAAGCCCCACCCCCGCTGCCGGTAAATCCGGCGCCAAAAGTCCTGGCCTCCGGGTACCGGATATCCATTCAACCGCTCATCCGGCCATGTACATTAAATCACAATATATATTTACGAATCCTTTCACGGGGCATGTGAATGTTGAGATACCGGAAGCGGCGAAAGATCATTACAGCATATCTTTTTTCACACAGGATGACAAACCGGTATTGGAAGTGCCCCGTATCCGGGAACCGTCTGTGATCATCGACAAGCGCAACTTCCAGCGCAAGGGTATCTATAAATTTGAATTGAAGAAAAACAAAGAAAAACTGGAAACAGGTTATATTACCATTTACTGATCCGCACCGGCATGTCTGTACGCCCTTTATTAACACTTGTTCGCAAAGATCTCCTGATGGAGTGGCGGCAGCGGCATACCCTGTTTGGCGTATTGCTGTACGTAGGCGCAACCGTGTTTGTCGTCTATATAATGAACGGGCAGCCGGAGTCGAAAGTGTGGAATGCCCTGTTCTGGATCACCCAGTTATTTGTGGCCGTAAATGCGGTGGCCAAAAGCTTTTTGCAGGAATCGCCGGAGCGGTTCCGTTATTATTTTACGCTTGTAAAGCCTGCTACCTTCCTGGCTGCAAAGATGATATACAGCATCATCCTGCTACTGGCCATGAGCCTGGTAAGCCTCGGCTTGTTCAGCCTGCTGCTGGGCATGCCGGTAGATCAGACCGGGCTGTTTGTGCTTATTACCCTCACCGGCAGCCTGAGCCTGTCGGTTGTTTTTACCTTTCTTTCGGCGATCGCTGCGCGTGCCAATCAGAATGCCGCACTGATGGCCGTGCTGGGCTTCCCGCTGGTAACCCCGGTGTTGATGATGCTGGGCAACCTTTCCCTGAAAGCGCTAACACCCGTATATCAGCCGGGATGGTGGGCGCTTGCCGGCATCCTGCTGCTGCTGGATGTGCTGGTGATCGTCCTGGGCATGATCCTCTTCCCCTTTCTATGGCAGGAGTAATGAATGGAGAATGGAAAGTTGAAAATGGAAAATGATACACGTTTTCAATTTTCCATTTTCAACTTTCAATTCTCCATTTTCCATTTTCAACTCCCAATTCCCTACCTTTACTGCAAATTTCAGGGTTTCTTATGCGTCGATCCTGGTGGAAAGTGCTTTGTGTCCTGCTGCTTGCCTATACTATTACCGGAGGTTTGCTGCTGCCCGTCCCCCGTCTGAATATCATCAATGAAACCATCCGGAATCTTTATTTCCATGTGCCGATGTGGTTTGGCATGATCCTGCTTTTCCTGATCTCCTGCATCTACGCGATCCGGTATTTGAGCACCAACAATCTGAAAGATGATATTTATGCTACGGAGTACATCAACGTGGGCATCCTCTATAGCATATTGGGTATGCTCACCGGTATGGAATGGGCGGCATATTCCTGGGGCTCCGCCTGGAGCAATGACCCGAAACAACTGGGCACCGCGCTGGCCATGCTGATCTACTTTGCCTATCTGGTATTACGCGGCGGCATGAAAGACGAAGAAAAACGGGCACGCATAAGTGCGGTGTATAATATTTTCGCTTTTGCATTGATGATCCCTTTGATATGGGTGCTGCCGCGTATGGTGGATTCGCTTCACCCCGGCAATGGCGGCAACCCCGGGTTCGGCGCCTATGATCTCGACAGCCAGATGAGGTTTGTATTTTATCCTTCCGTGATCGGATGGTTTTTGCTGGGGCTCTGGATCACCACATTACGCATACGCATACGATTGATCACCCATCAGGCAGATAATGCCGCTGACAATTGATAACCGATATGAGGTATAAAAACACATTTTTTATAGCATGGCTCCTGCTGGTTGCTCCTGCAGTTTTATATGCACAGGATCATACGCCTGCCATGGCAGATCTGATGCGCAGCAACGGCAAAATATACGTTGTCGTTTTGGTATTAGCAACTATCTTTGCGGGAATTATTGCGTTCCTCATCCACCTGGAGCGCCGCATAAAAAAAATGGAACAGACAAGGCAACCATAATTTCCCTTCAACACAATCACAACATTATATTTGTATGGCACCCAAAGACAGCACGCCCCAAAAGCACTACAGCTTTTTTCAGGGCGTGGAGCGCAATTTTGATAAAGCTGCGCAATATACCCGCTTTGAAAAAGGCATCCTGGAACAGATCAAAGCCTGCAACTCCGTTTACCGGATCAAATTTCCGGTACGTATCGGCGACCAGATAGAAGTAATCGAAGCCTATCGCGTACAGCACTCTCACCATAAGCTGCCGTGCAAAGGCGGTATCCGGTACAGTATGGACGTGAACCAGGATGAAGTGATGGCCTTGGCTGCTCTAATGACATATAAATGCGCGATTGTAAACGTACCGTTCGGCGGGGCCAAAGGAGGCATTCGCATTAACCCGAAAAACTATACCGTTTTTGAACTGGAAAAGATCACCCGTCGTTATGCATCTGAGCTGGTGAAGAAAAATTTTATCGGCGCCGGCATTGATGTGCCTGCTCCCGATTATGGTACCGGTGCGCGTGAAATGAGCTGGATCGCCGACACCTATGCTTCGCTCAACCCGAACGATATTAATGCTATGGGCTGTGTTACCGGTAAGCCCATCAGCCAGGGCGGCGTGCGCGGGCGCACGGAAGCAACCGGCCTCGGCGTATTCTACGGTATTCGCGAGGTGTGCAGCATACCGGAAGATATGAAGCGTATCGGTCTTACACCGGGGATCGCAGGCAAGAAGGTGATCGTGCAGGGACTGGGCAATGTGGGTTACCACGCTGCAAAATATTTCTATGAGGCCGGAGCGCTGATCGTAGGTATCGCCGAATTTGAAGGCGGGCTGTACAACCCCAGCGGGTTACCGCTGGAAGAAGTGGTAGCACATCGTAAATCAACAGGATCCATTCTTAATTTCCAGGGTGCTACCAATATCCCAAACACGGGAGATACACTCGAGCAGGAATGCGATATCCTGATCCCCGCCGCGCTGGAAAATGTGATCAATGCATCGAATGCTGCACGGATCAAAGCCAGGATCATCGGAGAAGCCGCCAATGGCCCGCTCTCACCCGAAGCCGATGAAATATTGAACCAGAAAGGGGTCATGGTCATTCCGGATATGTATATCAATGCCGGTGGCGTCACCGTTTCCTATTTCGAATGGCTGAAAAACCTGAGCCATGTACGCTTTGGCCGGATGGATAAACGCTTCAGTGAAAATCAGAACAGCTCCATCATTCAAACAGTAGAAAGCCTTACCGGCAAAACCGTAACGGACACCGAGCGCCGCCATCTGATGCATGGCCCGGACGAAGTGGATCTGGTGTACTCCGGCCTCGAAGACACAATGATCGGCTCTTATCATGAGATCCGGGAAAGCCTGCTGAGCCTGGGCATCTCCGATATGCGTACCGCGGCATTCGTAGTCTCGATCAATAAGGTAGGCGTTGCTTATGAGGAACTGGGTATATTCCCATAGGCAAAGGCTTATCTTTGCGAGCCATGAACCGTACCTGCAGGATCATATTAGCCGGGAACCCGAACAGCGGAAAAAGTTCTTTGTTCAATGCATTTACCGGTCTCAACCAGAAAGTAGGCAACTTCCCCGGTGTCACTGTAGATAAAAAAACCGGGCAGGTACTTTTACCCGGCGGCCTGAAAGCGGAGATCACAGACCTCCCCGGCGCCTACAGCCTCTACCCCCGTGCAGCAGACGAGCAGATCGCTGCCGGTGTATTACTCCAATCCGATCCTCCCGACCTTGTCGTTATAACCGTTGATGCATCCAGCCTGGAGCGCAACCTGGTACTGTGCTCACAAATAACAGACCTGGGCATGCCCGTACTGGTTGCACTGACCATGACGGATATTGCCCGTCAGAAAGGCATAAAGGTTCAAACCGATGTGCTCGCACAACAGCTCGGCGTACCGGTAATCGTTGTAAACCCGCGCCGCAACGAAGGGATAGATGCACTAAAAAAAGCAATAGCCGGCATTTGCAGCGACCGGCAGCAACAACAGCCCCCCCTCTTCACCGATACCGGGATATTTCCCGCACCGCTGATCGAAGCAATAAAAAGCTTCATCCCCACCGCGGGTGATTATATGGCATGGCATATTGCCTGTGGTTATGAAACATCCGCATCCCTGAGCAGCATCCAGAAAAAATACATCGCCGGGATATACCGTAACCATGCGATATCCAAAGCAGCAATACAGGCCCGGGAGATCATGGAGCGATACCGGAAAATTGACCGGATCATCAGCTTGTGCGTCACTAAAGAAGAACAGGAAAAACAAGTCTCCGTCACAGATCGCATGGATCGGGTATTACTCCATCCGTTATGGGGGAATGTTATCCTGCTGGGCGTGCTCTTTCTCATGTTCCAAAGCATCTTCTGGCTCGCGCAATACCCGATGGACTGGATAGACACCGGCTTCGGGGCAATGACAGGCTGGCTGGCCAACAACCTGCCGGCGGGTATCGGCAGCGATCTGTTGGTGAACGGCCTGCTGGCCGGCATCGGCGGCATCGTGATCTTTATCCCCCAGATCATGATCCTCTTCGGCCTGATCACGCTACTTGAAGATACCGGGTATATGGCGCGTGTTTCTTTTCTTACAGACAGGATCATGCGGAGCGTGGGGCTGAACGGCCGCTCCGTAATGCCGCTGATGAGCGGGCTGGCCTGCGCCATACCTGCGATCATGTCGGCGCGCAGCATCCCCAACCGGAAAGAACGGCTGATCACCATCATGGTAACGCCTTTAATGGCCTGCGCAGCGCGATTACCTGTTTATACCATACTCATAGCGCTGGTGATTCCGGAACGGACATTGCTCGACTTCATCAGCCTGCAGGGGCTGGTGCTGATGGGCCTTTACCTGCTGGGGCTGGTGATGGCTCTGCTGGCGGCCGGCGTCATGAAGCTGCTGATACGCAGCAGGGAACGTTCCTTCTTTGTGATGGAGCTGCCTGTCTATCGTATGCCGCGCTGGAAGAATGCGGGGATCACCATGATGGAAAAAGCCAGGATCTTCGTAACCCAGGCAGGGAAGATCATCCTGACCATTTCGTTATTGCTATGGGTATTTGCATCATTCGGTCCGCCCGGCGCCATGAAGTCCGTGGATGAAAAATATGCGCAGTTGAGGCAGCAATATCCGGAACAAAGTGAAGCCCTCGGATTGCAGCATCAGTCAGAAAAGCTGGAGCATTCTTTTATCGGCATCTTCGGCCGTGCGATAGAGCCTGCGATCCGGCCGCTGGGATACGACTGGAAGATCGGCATCGCACTGGTCACTTCTTTTGCTGCACGGGAGGTATTTGTGGGCACTATGGCAACGCTGTACAGCGTCGGGGACGGCGAAAACCAGGAACGTACCGTCCGGGAAAAAATGAAGATGGCAACATGGCCGGACGGCAGGCCGGTATATAACCTGGCAACGGGCTTATCGCTGCTGGTATTCTATGCCTTTGCCATGCAGTGCATGAGCACGCTCGCTATCGTAAAAAGAGAGACCGGCGGATGGAAACATCCCCTGATCCAGTTTGCCTATATGCTTGCGCTCGCCTGGATCGGCGCTTTCATAACTTACTCGCTGGCCTCCTGATTGTGCTGCGGCAACAAAGCCTGCCCGGCCGCTCCCATTCTGCGGATATCGCCGCTGGTCGGTGTTTCGAATATCTCCAGATCAAAATACCTGGCCGCCACCATAATGTGATCAAAGATATCAGCCATGATCCCTTCATGCTGTACCCAGGCCACCGTATCGGTAAATGCATATATCTCCATGGGCATGCCCGTCTCGGTAGGTGCAAGCTGGCGTACCATCATGATCATATCTTTATGTACACCCGGGGCAACTTTGAGGTACGACGTAATATACTGGCGGAACACGCCGATATTCGTAAAATTCCTGCCGTTGATCAGCAGGGATTTATCTACGCCGGCGCTCTGATTGAACGCATCAATTTCTGCCTTGCGCTCCGTCAGGAATTCCCGCACCAGACTGATCTTCTTGTACCGTTCTATATCCTCATCTTCCAGGAAACGCACAGACGATATTTTAAGGTAGATAGATCTTTTCATTCTCCGTCCGCCCCACTCCTGCATGCCACGCCAGTTCTTGAAGGAATCCGAGATCAGCGCATAGGTCGGTATGGTAGTGATGGTCTTGTCCCAGTTCCGGATCTTCACCGTATTAAGGGTGATCGCGATGACGTCGCCGTCTGCGCCATATTTCGGCATTTCGATCCAGTCGCCGATACGTACCATATCGTTGGTGGTGACCTGAATGCTGGCGACAAAGCCCATGATCGTATCCTTGAACACCAGCAGGAGGATAGCCGATAAAGCCCCCATAGCGGTAAAGAATGCCCATACGGATTTACCCGTTATCTGCGAGAAGATGAGTATGCCCGCAATAAAGAAGAGGATGATATTGATCACCTGCAGGTAGCTGTCCATCGGCTTGTCGCGGAACCCCGGCTTTTCCTTAACAAGATCAGTAACAGATTTAAAAACACTGTTCATAATACTGATCACCAGCAGGATCAGCAAAATACTCATCAGCGTATTGAACCAGCCCGTCAGCCCGGGCATTTTACTAAATATCACCGGCACGGCATAGGTAAGTATGGCCAGCGACACGAGGTGTGCACCCCTTCTCACTACCTTGTTGCGGATCATAATGGCGATCAGCGCGCCTGCTTTCCCCCAGCGTGCCTTTCTGCCTGCTGTGGTCAGCAATACGTTTACAGCTTTATCTGCCGCCCAGGCCACAATCAGAAAAAAAACAAGCAGCAGCAGCACATGCAGATAAACCGCAGTCTGCTCCGGTATGCGGGCTTTTATCAAAAGATTAAAAGCCCATTCACTCAATTGCTGCATAACTATTAAACTATTCATCACGTATGTATATTTATATCCCATCGAAAGAAAGGAGCGTAGCAACAATTACTTGTTACTTACGACTTATTACTAACGACTTACGACTTGCTACTAATCAAGCTGCTCCAATATCCTTTGGCGGATAGCGCTGAGCTGATGGTCATCGAGCTTCAGCCTGGGTCTGGAGAAGTTTATATCCTGCTCTGAATTGAGCGGCAGCAGGTGCATATGCGCATGGGGGACTTCAAGCCCCATAACACAGATCCCGCAACGGTTACAGGGAAAAGCTTTTTCAATAGCCAGCGCTATCGGCTTGGCAAAGATCAGCCATTCCTGCAGCAGGTTGTCGGGCACATCAAAGAAGCGATCAATCTCTACCTTGGGGACAACGAGTACATGTCCTTCCGTAAGCGGAAAAATATCGAGAAAGGCAATAAAACGGTCATTTTCCGCTACACGGTAAGCAGGGATCTCGCCGGCAATAATTCTGGAAAATATACTGCTCATACGGTTCCGGTTTCGGTACGATGCCTGCAAGATACAAGTTCTCCTGCACTTCGTTTTACCATAACGTAAATAAAGACGTAGTTTTCAATAATCTTAACACCCTCATGGTCTTCATGTTCTATACAAAGCATGAAGTCCATGAGGGTGTCAGGGTTATGAGTACGGTGCAGGAGCTATACAGATATTTCTTCGATCCTGAATTTCAAAAGACCGGCAGGTACTTGTATCTCAACAGTTTCCCCGACTTGTTTTCCAAGGAGCCCCTTGCCGATAGGGGAAGCCACGGAGATCTTACCGGTTTTCAGATCCGCTTCGGACTCCGACACGATCTGGTATTCAAATGTTTTTTTATTGCCCAGGTTCGTTACTTTGACCTTACTGAGCACCGACACCTTGCTGGTATCAATATCCTTAGTATCAAGAACACGGGCGGTGGCTATCGCTGCCTCAAGCTGGGCGACTTTGGCTTCGTGGAGGCCCTGTGCTTCCTTGGCGGCATCATATTCCGCATTTTCTTTCAGATCTCCTTTTTCCCTGGCTTCTGCTATTTGTCGGGCAATTTCGGAACGTCCGCTGGTTTTGAGCTGTGCCAGTTCTTCTCTCATTTGTTCCAATGTCTCTTTGGTAACATAATTTACTCCGGACATAATTGTAGATTTAAAAAAACAAAAAAATACAACGCTTCCGGGTAAGCAGAAGCGTTGCAGTGATATAAAATAAGATTTTTCCGTTTAGCTGCCGGCTGCCTTTTTTACGCCATGCGGGAACATCATACGCAACGAAAATGTGTGGACACCATTGTTGGGACGTGCCGTGGGGCGGAACGCATAATCAATAGCAAAATGAGGGCCTTTACCTTCGTTAGCACGGTATTGCACCGTAGCGCCGGCGCTCACCCCTGTATAAAAGGTACGGCTGTCTGTCGGGCTCATGATCTGGTTTTCGTACCGGTAAGCCGCACGCAGCATAAAGGTTTCCTGGAATGCATATTCTGCTCCAAGACCGATATAATCATTGTTAAAGGAATTGGATTGGAAGGATCCCATCACGGTAGCTCTGTGCTGTGGTTCATCGTGTTCGCTCTTGAGACGTTTTTCATCCAGGTAAAAATCGTATGCCAAACCAATATTCAGGTATGTGGGCATTTCAAATTTTTCAGTAGGCGTATTACGGCTGCCGGTATATAACGGATCCTCTGCGGCTTCATAGTTAATAGCAAAACCCTGGCCGGAGAAACGCATATTGGTACCTATGTTACGCAGGGTAACGCCGAAATGGAAATTGTTACGGGCACCTGTTACATACTGGATCCCTGCTTCAAAACAGGCGCCATTAGCCTTGGCATCACGCAGCGACTGATTGATAAAGCTGGCTGCAACACCCGCGCGGATGTATTCATTAAACTCTTTGGCAAAGCCCGCCTGGATATTAAACAACTGGGGTTTATAGGTACCGATACCTCCTTCCGGGTTGTTGTAATCAGTAATATCGATCTCCCCGAAAGTCATTGACTGTATGTTAATCCCCAATACACCTACATCACCCAGCTTTTGGGCAAACCCCATGTTACTGATACCAACATTGGAACCACGCAGATAAAGCGTGTGTGCAAATCCGACTTCAGTTCCGTTGGCGAGCGCCAGACCCGCAATGTTGCCTTTCATAGCTTCCATGCCCCTAACATTTGCCGTGTTAAGTCCAAAAACACCATTACTAAGCCCCCACGGATTGATCATCAATTCCATAGCACCTGCCTGTCCGGTACGATCCTTGTTACCGGCATACGCCTGTATGGAAAAACCGAGAGCGCAGATCGCTACGACAGCCTTGGTAGAAAACGTATTCATAAGTTGAAGTAATGAAAAATTTTTAATGGAGCCGGCCGGGGCCGGCTCCTTATACTAAATATTAATAATTCGTAACATCTATCGGGCGCATAGCTCCAAACCAGCGCAGCACGGTTTCTCCGATTCCGCCGGCGTTCACATGTATCAGATACATGCCGCTGGCTATCGGCAATCCCTTTGCATTACGGATATCCCAGTCTATATAAGAAACGTTCGGGTTGTCTTTCTCAAGTCTGCGAACCAGCGAACCATCCAATGAATAAACATTAATTGTTGCCCGGCGCGGCAGGTTGGTAATACGGACACGCGTATCCAAACGGTTGATCTCATACCCGGCATAAGCATAGTATGGGTTGGGTACCGCCTTGATCCTGTCCAGCAGCTTCTGCCTGTCATTCGCATACGGGTTATCTGCATCCTCTAATGTGCTCGGAGCGAGATCGTCTGTGCTGAACGAATAGAGCGGCAGCCTGTTGTTCCTGGCCGGAACAGATGAATCCGGCGTATAGGCAGCATAAGGACGATCCACGCGGATCCGTAATCTTGTTTCCGTCGGAATAATACCATCCTCCAGGGAGTTCAACTCAAAATTACTGTTCAGCAAGGGCAGACCTACCCACATCATCATTGCAGGAATACCCCGCGACAGAACGAACGGGTTGGTGCTGGAAAGGACGTTGTATAATCCCGCTCCCCTGTCATATTTAGTATTCAGAATATAGATATAATGCTTCCCGCCGAAAATGGGGCCACCCATTTCATTGAGCAGATCCGAAGTCGGGTTCCAGATCATATCACCACCATTGTATCCCTTCAGCCAGGAGTCTTCTGAAAATGCAATGTTCAGACGCATTCCGGTTTCCTGATCAATAGCATAGCCGGGGAACCATGATTTACCTGTGCTGGTATTATCATATACCGGCATACCTGCGGCATCTACTTCCCCGGTCCAGGAAGCATGCTTCCTCGGGGTGAATTTAGCTGCGTTTCCTTCAGCAAGCGATGCATCATCCTGCATTTCGATCACTACGCACTCCGTCCATTTGGACTTATCCGGCGTCATAACAATATCCACGCTGCGGATATTATTCAGTCCGGCAAGCGTTGCAGACCCGCTGTAAATAACGCCGAAGCCACATGCTGCTCTTGTCTCGTCACTGGCCAGCGCATAAGGCGCCCATGTGCCTTTCAAAAGCCCGTTGGAAGAAAACAAGTTCTCATAAAACTGACTAACAGAATCCAGATAATTGGTACCGATGCGAGTATCATTCCAGTTACACGGCGGAGGATTGCCATCTTCATCATTCGATTCCAAACTCTTTCCGCTGCGAATCCAGTTTGTATATGCTCTGCCTTCACCGTCATTAACGCCCGCCAGCCAGGTTTTCCCGGGATCGGAAAATATAACCGAAGAAGTGATGTAACCATTACGGTCAACCTGATCTTCCCCGGGACGTACTACCTGCTTCACAGATACGGAAAGACCATATTTTTCCAGTATCTGGTCATTTGTTATCTGAAGGTTACGTTCACTGTATATTATATCCGCCCCGTCATTATAGACCAGTTCCCAGGAACCGAGAGAATCCACTATACCTCTTTCGGCATTATTAACCGTACCTTTAATATATAGTTCCCATTTGCCCGGCTTCACATTCAACGGATCGATCACCTTAATGTCAACCGGTCCCTGACCAGCTTCGTATGTAGGTTGTGTAACATGGTAATCCGGCCCGGCCAATGCCTCATCTTCCGAAGCCTGGCTCATTTGTAATGCAAGGCCGCCATTACCCGTACCCTCAATCCTTTTAATAATAACACCCGTTCCATAATCGGAATTAAGCACCGTCCCCACTTCCCCGTTGGCCGGGTTGGGCATGGCAACAACAACAGACAGGTTTTCACCACCCGGGGCTTTATCACCTTCCAGATAGGGCATGTCTTGTGTATTGGCTGCCGACTCGCGGGTAGAGCCGTTAAAGCTCGGCACGATCAATCCGGTGGCGGTATCACGCTTAGCAGCAAAGTCATTATAAGCATATGCAATTGCTACAAAATAATAGTTACGATAGTTGACAAACCGTTTGTCTGCACCGGTAGCAAACGCATCAAACTGCAGAGAAAAACTATGCACCAGGCCGCTGTCCCTGCCTTCTACTTTCACAACGGAAGTCCAGGTAGAATCGTTCCCGTTTTCAAAATCCTGGCGCTCCCAGCTACGTATGGCCCCGACACCGTTCTTGATATCAGTCTGGAATACCTCAATAGCCAGGTCTGTATTAAGCTCACCGTTTTCATCAAAGATATCAGCGGGCTGGATCTGTCCATGTTTCAATTGAAACACACGATATCCTTCAAACTTATACAATGAATCAGGGAAATTTTTCGACTTGGCAGAGGCAACGCGGTACCTGCCTGCGGTATCATAGCCGAATTTTTCCTGGTAGTTATTACTCTTGGCATCATCATTAAGCATATAAAATATGAGCTTACGATCCATTTCGCGGACCACCAGGCGCGGGGCATCAGGCCCGCGGATCACCTGGAAATTCGATTCGTAAAGCTCTTGGGCGAGATCAGATGCCGCACGTATTTTGGAGAACGAAGTATTCGGACAGCCACCTGCATCAGCCACCCAGATAGCAGCTATAGTGATGGTATTCTCAGCACCGGCTTCCAATTGGAAGGGACCGGAAGAGTGTACAAAACGACGGTCACCAACCAGGTTGTTGCACGCACATTCCGACCACTGGGTATTGTTACCCGGATCGCCGGGATAAACGAATTGGGTGAGCGGACGACCCGATGTGGTAGCCGTCGAGCGCGAGCCCGGTACGCCGTCCCAGTCGAAGGTAAAACGCAGGCCGCCCCGTGTACTACCTGTCATATATCCAACATTTGGTTTAAAATTACATCCTATACTTGCT
>JBEBVQ010000012.1:0-16824 GCA_040392625.1 Taibaiella soli
AAAAGCATCTGTGTCCAAAAAAGCAACTGCCGCCAAAGTAACAGCCTCAAAGGCACCGGCGAAGAAGAAAACAGAAAAAGCGACCGCTGCGGTACCGGCAACGAAAGTAACCGCAACCAAAAAAACTGCAACTAAAACGGCTACCGGACGGACTGCCGCTGCCAAGCCCACTGCTGCTAAAACAAAAACGGCTGCAGCCAAGTCCGGAACTACTGCAACCAGGACTGCCAAGACCGTTGCTAAAAAAGCGCCTGCTGCCCCTAAAAAGACTGCCGGGAAGAGCGGGGCAGGGAAAGTGAAAAAAGCACCTGCCAGGAAAGCTGCTGCGGGTGGAAAAAGTAAATTGATCATCAGAAACAGTGTTCCGATGATCAGGAGGATACCGATGGGGACCCGCCTGCAGTATGAGGCCGGCAATATAGGGAACGGATTGTGTGCAATAGCGGTTTAAGGTAATCTGAAGCTAACTGAACGACCATATAATATAACTGCTGCTTATGCGCGTGTATTACTTTATT
The DNA here is from genome assembly GCA_040392625.1 of Taibaiella soli. Classification (GTDB taxonomy): domain Bacteria; phylum Bacteroidota; class Bacteroidia; order Chitinophagales; family Chitinophagaceae; genus JBEBVQ01. The sequence continues at coordinate 519 of JBEBVQ010000012.1, forward strand.
AAAGAGCTTATTCTCAACTTTCGCGGCATTCCCCTGGTAATACAACTGTCGCTGATTGTAATACTGGCGGCTATTTGCTTTACGCTTATTGCGCTCTTTGTGATGCTGTTTTACCGTTACCGGCGGCACCGGCGGGAAAAAAAGCTCGCAAAGCTGATACCGCTTATAGATGACCTGATCTTTGCTTACATCTCTTTTGAGAATAGCGACAAACCGGATCCGCGTTTTGCTTCCAAATCAGAAATCGTTACCAAACTCCGCAAATATATACGTGGTCACCGTCAGCTTGCAGTCAGCCGCCTGATTGAGTATAAGAAAGATCTTCGCGGGAATATGAGCTATGAGCTGAATGAACTGTTTATGGAGCTGAACCTCGACCGTTTTTGTCTGAGAAAGTTCCGCTCGCTCCGCCGTTTCCGGAAAATTCAGGGACTTACCGAATTTGCCACAATGGGGATACCGGTTGCGGATGCTTATATCCTGCCCCTGACACACCACCGCTCCCGTGAGGTTCGTATCATGGCACGGCATGCCTATATCAAGCTGAGTAAGAACGATCCGTTCAAGTTTTTTGATTCATCTGAAGACCGCCTCCTGGTATGGGACCAGATCGAATTGTTCCGGATCATCACAACCAATGAAAATATTACCATCCCCAACTTCGGCTCGTGGCTTACCTATTCTACCAATCCGAGTATTATACATTTTTGCCTGAAGCTGGTGGTACATTACAACCAGACAGAGGCCGTGCCTTCTGTTGTCCGGCTGCTGGATACCCGTGATCACGAATTAAGGGCCGCAGCCATCAACACGCTGGGAAAAGTAAAAGCAGAGCAGACAGAAGATCGCCTGGTCAGTATCTATAATGACCAGCCGCTCCGCTGCCAGATAGAGATACTGAAAGCGATCGGCCGTATGCAGACGGGCCGTTACATTGACTTCCTGACCAACGAATTTTTATATGCCGGTGATTTCAGGCTGCGGAAAGCGGCTGCGAAATCCATCGTGAACAACAGCCGTACGGAGCCGGGCCTGATCGAACAATTAATGGCCAATACGACACCGGAAAACCAGCTGATCATGAAACATTGCATGGATCCGTTGATTAAGTATGTGTAACATTTGTCAATGTATTGTTTGTCCTAATGACAGTAAATATATAGTCGTCTCATGAGATTCTTTATAGAAAGCGTTGCCTGGTTTTACGAATACTTTGTTTTCTTCTACGGACTGGTATTATTTCTTTCATACCTGCTGCTGGTATTCCTTTCCATGTTTTCCATACGGAAATACCTGAAACGGAATACCTACACCGACAATGATGCCATTATCTATTCACCGATAGCGCCGGGCATATCGGTGATCGCCCCGGCCTATAATGAGGAGCTTACCATTATCTCCAATGTACACTCCCTGCTGACACTGAATTATGTGCGTTTTGAAGTGATCATCATTAATGATGGTAGTACCGATAAGACGCTGGAATTGCTGATAGATGAATTCAGGCTGGTAAAGGTTGATTTTGCCTATGATGAAAAGATTACCACCAGGCCGGTAAAAGGTTTCTATAAATCTACGGAGCCGGCGTTTTCCAAACTGCTGGTTATTGACAAGGAGAATGGTAAGAGTAAGGCTGACGGTTCCAATGCAGGCATCAATGCCTCTTCATTCCCTTATTTCGTATGTACGGATGTGGATTGCATCCTGCACAAGGATACGCTGGTAGAGCTGATCCGGCCTGTGATGCAGGAGCCAAAGCGCCGTGCGATCGCGGTAGGCGCTCCGTTGCGTATGGCCAATTCCTGTGATTTTGAGGACGGAGAACTGATCCGGATGCGGCCGCCCAAGAGTATATTGCCGCGGTTTCAGGAGGTGGAATATATCCGCGCCTATATGCTCAGTAAAATGGGATGGAGCCTGATCAATGCCGTCCCGAACGTGTCGGGCGGGCTGGGGCTTTTTGATACGGAAATCGCTATCCAGGCGGGTGGATATAACTATCAGTCATTTGCGGAAGACCAGGATATGATCTCCCGGATGATCCGGTATTGCTGTGAGCAACGTATCAAATATGCGATACGTTATATCCCGAAAACACTTTGCTGGACGGAAGGGCCGCCCACGCTGAAAGTATTTGTACGCCAGCGTACCCGCTGGGGGCAAGGGCTGCTGCAGCTTATCGTACAGCACATACGGGTGTTTTTTAACCCCCGCTACCGCCGGCTGGGCATGATCGTTTATCCCTACAATTTCTTTTTTGAATTTTTGGCGCCGATCATCGAGCTGACGGGTATTATATACATGGTCATATTGGCGGTGCTTGGCCTGATCAACTGGCCGTATGCCTTGCTGATCCTTACTTTCGCCTATTCGTATGCGATCCTGATGTCGGTGATTGCGATACTGTGGGATCAATTGACATTCCGTAATTACCGTACCTGGAAAGAAGCCCTGGCGCTTTGTGCCATGCCGCTGTTCGAAATATTCTTTTACCATCCGCTTGTATTGTTTTGCGCTATTCGCGGGTATATCTTCTATATGATCGGTAAACGGCACGTATGGGGTGATATGCAGCGCCGCGGATTCGGACGCAGCACTGCTACGGTGCAGCGGGAGTCCCAGCCGGCAAGGGTAGCACAAGAGATATAAAGAGGAAATGACCCTGTTTAAAGATTTATTCAGTTGAATAACAAGATTAATAAACTAAAGATTATGCTTCTGCTCAGAAAATTAATGATTGTTGCTTTAATAGTAACGTTAGGTACTTCTGACGCATCTGCGCAACTGCTGAATGCAAATCTCAGAAAGAGCGATGTGGATGAATTGTACGAAGAGGCAGTGCGGCAGACCGAGCGCAAGAATTATCCCAAAGCTATCGAGCTGGCGCGCAGAGCGGTAGACCGGTATCCGAACAATGTGGATTATAACCTGCTGCTGGGGCGCTTGTATGTGCTGACCCGCCAGTACAAATCTGCCCGTCCTTATGTTATTAAAGTACTGGACCGCGCGCCCAAATACCGCGATGCATATTTTTATGCGATCAGTATGGAGCTGGGCGACGGCAATGTCAATCAGGCACTCGGATACGCCAACCGTGCACTGATGCGTTTCCCGAATGACCTGGAATTCAGCATTAAAAAACTTTCCATCCTGGATGCCAACAAGCAGTTCACCTCGGGTAATTCACTTGCCGATGATATAATCCAGCGCTATCCTGATCAGCCGGAAGCGCAGCGGGCTTATGCCGGGCACCATGAAGAAGCCGGTAAATATTATCGTGACAAAGGGTTGCTGACCCAGGCGCGTTACCATTTTGAAGCTGCCCTGAAGGTAGCTCCGGAAAACCGCGATGCCGTAGATTATCTTTCCGGCCTGAGCCTTAAAACAGGGGATCATCAGTCTGCGCTTGCGCAGGTCAACCTGGCCCTGTCCAGCCAGCCCACATCCTATACACTGTTGATGCGCAAGCTGGGCATACTGCAGGAAATGCACCGTTATGCTGATGCTGCCGAAGTATTGAAGACCCTGAAAAAACACTATCCGAATGATGCAAAAGTAAGAGAGCTGGATACGGAAACAAAGCTGAATGCTTCGCGTTATTACGAGCATACAGATCCGTACGTGCTGTACCAGTCAGTGCTCGAATCCAGCCCTGGCAACCGTGAAGCCCTCAATAAGCTGATCGCCATCAGTATGGATCGCGGTGTGTACCGTAATGCGCTCGATTGGATCAACAGGGGACTGAGATCAACGCCTGACGACGTTACGCTCCTGGCTAAGAAGGCAGATGTACTTGAGATCCTCGGGAACAAAACGGAAGCTGCCAATATCATCAATGAATTGTGGCGGCGCAATCCGGAATCGGATGCCATGCGCACCCGCGCTTCTGAGATGAAAGTGGCCTCCGGCCGGTACTACCTGAATGAGAAGCTGTACGATAAGGCGCTCCAGGAATTTGAAGGCGCGCTGAATATTGATCCGTCCAATGCGGATGCCGTCAATTATATAGCCAACCTCTATATCGAACAAAAGGATTATGAAAATGCCCTGCGTGCATTGAATATGGCTTTGCAATACCGGGAAGACGATGAAACGCTGCTGCTGAAAAAGGCCTCTGTGCTTGCAGATGCCGGCAGGTATAATGAAGCATTCCCTGTGATCAGCACACTGATCGCCCAGCACCCGGATAACCCCCGCTACGGCGCTATTCTTACCGAACAGCAGATGCAGGCCGGCCGGCTCCTGATGAATGCTGACGAAATGGAGCGCGCTATCAGGCAATTCAAACAGGCTTTGCAGCAATCTCCTCAGAACCGTGATGCGCTCACATACCTTATAAACCTGGAAAGCGGCATCGGCCGCCAGGACAGCGCACTGCGCTATGCCAATATTGCCTTGCAGTATTACCCCGACGATAAAGACTTTTTATTGAAAAAAGCATCTGTACTGAGTGAGCAGAAGCAATACCGGCAGGCATATACCATCGCAGAGCAATTGATGCATAAGTATCCGTATAACAAAACATACAGGAGCGCTTATATGGATAACCTGGTTGCCTCTGGCCTCTCTTACCAGAAGCAGGAAGTATGGGATGAAGCGCTGGCGGAATTCAAAAAAGTGCTGGCTGTCAGCCCGTATGATTCTGCAGCTTTGTACGCATCCATCAACCTTTATAATGCACAGAAAGAGCATGACAGTGCGCTGGCCATGGCTGATAAGGGCTTGCGTTACTATCCTTCCAGCATCGGATTTATTCGGCAGCGTGCAGTGACGCTCGAGAAGATGCGGATGTATAAAGATGCTGCAGTAGAAGCCGATAAGCTGGTAGCGGCGCAGCCTTCCCAGAAAAATATTGACTATGCTGATTACCTGAAGGGTAAAATGTACAAAAACCAGTTTGGTCTCTACTACCAGCAATCCACTTATAATACGGCCATGACCCCGTACCGTATCGTAACTGTGGAATACCGCCGGTTCTTTAAAGAAGGCTCTTTTGCCGGCAGGGTGAATGTGGGCGGCCGTCATGAGCGTGCCGGTCTGCAGTTTGAAGGTGATCTCTATTACAATCATACCAAGACCTTGTATTCTTATGCAGTGGCCGCTTACTCGCAGGATCTGAATGTATTCCCGGAATTGCGGCTTGGCTACTCGCTCTTCAAAGGATGGAAGCACGACTGGGAAACCGAATTAGGTGTGCGTTATGTGAAAGTGCAGAGTGTTATTGATTCTATCGTCACGATCGCTCCGGATGAGGAAGATATTTACAAGATCACCCAGCGGGCATCCATGGTATCGGGTGTGGCTTCCATTGCAAAAGGATTGGGAGATTTCTGGTTCAACCTGCGCGGGTACCTTATTTTCGATAACCCCGAACGTTACATGAGCATTAACGATCCGGACGGGAATGTCGGTCAGCGGCAAACTACAGATCAGCAGCATACCTATCATTCATTACAGCTTACTGCCCGGTATTATATGAATGAACGGCAGGAGTATATGTATGTTATAGGAGGATTAGGTACGTCTCCTGATGACCGCAGCCGTGTTATTCTTATACCTCAGCTGGCCGGTAACTGGCTTACACGTTCTGTGACGGTAGGTTATCAGAAAACGGTTCATCACCGTACAACATTTGGCGCCGCTGTGGGATGGAGCAATAACCGGATCGGTGTAGATCGTTACCTGAATCAATACGATCTTTATCTGTCGCTCACGCGGAAATTCTAAAGAATATACTCTTTTATTGACTGAAGAAGTCAATATTACGCCACCTCCTGCGGTTCCTGTTTTACGGGACGCAGGAGGTGGATTTTTTTATTTCAATGTGTATTGTGTGAAATAACAATTGGATAACAGTTGTCAATAACATCCGGTTAACACCCCTTTGCTTCCATCCATAATACTTTTGCTCACGTAATATTTCACAGAGCAAATTGTACCACTATTCCGGAATTGTTTACTCTGCATTTTGTTCACCCCACAATCAACCACAATGTTTGTCAATGTTACACCGAACCGGCTTTACAATGTCATCAGCCGGTACAAATCCCTGACAGGAGCCTTGCTGTTCAGCATGCTGCTGTTGCTGGCCGGACAGGGAAGGGCACAAAGTCCTACGGCGCCTGCCCTGAACTTTAACGCTTTCTTCCTCGAAGATGCCGAGATGTCCACCAGTGAAACGGAAGGGCCGATGGCGATCGGAGGTGATCTGAAAATTAAAGGGAATCATGATGTGGCAGCACATACTGCCGGTACTTTCGAAGTAGGCGGTCTTAAGATCGGGCTGCTTGTAAACGGTAAGGTGCACTACGTGAGCGGCAATTCTTTTAAGGTATTGAATAATGGGTATGTGAAGATCGGCAACCAGAATAGCTCCAAGGTGTGGTACAAGGATGGAAATAATGCCTACTCCCCGATCCGTATCACTCCGGGAACGGATTATAACGGTTCACCGAGGATAGAGCTTTCTGCCAGTGCAAATACGTACAGCCCGGAAGTAAGCGCTTCCAATAATCATGTGTTCCAGGGGAACCTGTTGGACTTCGGTGCTGCGTTTAATCAGATGAAGCAAAGCGCCACGCAGATGTCGGGATGTACAGATAACGTACATCTTACCAATGCAAACGGCGACCTGATCGGCCGTACCAATATGCCCAACCAGGTGAAGCTGACGCTGCAGCCGGGCGCTAATATCCTTAATATCAGCGGTACGGAAATAAATAAGATACAGGACTTCGTATTTATCAATACGCCTTCTGCAAGTCAGTACCTGATTGTAAATGTGGATGCACCGGGTACTTTCGACTGGAATGTATATAATTCTGGCGGCAGTTTTGGCGGACTTATCGGCTGTCAGTATATTCTTTATAACTTCTATAATACAACTACTCTGAAGATTCAGGGCAACGGTGCGGTAGAAGGTACTGTGTTTGCTCCGTATGCACATGTGACCAAAGTGAATCACTCGAATATAGAAGGGCAGGTAATTGCCAAGTATTATGTACAGAGCGGCGGCGGTGAAATTCACTATGCCGTATTCCAGCCGGATATGCCCTGTGGTGTTTCCACCCCTACTGATGCGAAATTCACGATCAATGACGACAAGCAATGCCTGGACGGTAACAGCTTTACTTTTACAAGCACCTCAACCGGCGCTGCGCCGCTGAGCTATAAATGGTATTTTGGTGACGGCAATACGGCCGTTACGCAAAACGCAACTCATACTTATGCCACAGCAGGTACCTACTCCGTGAAGCTGGTAGTGACGGGCGCCGGTGGTAAGGATTCAACTACGAAGACGGTGAATGTATGGCCTGCCCCGGTGACAGGGTTTACGGTGAACAATGCTACACAGACATTGCCTGGCAATAGTTTTGTCTTTACTACTTCTAACCATGTCAGCGGTAACACATACAAATGGTATTTCGGAGATGGTAATCATTCCACCAGCCAGGATCCCACACACAGCTATGCAGCAGCAGGAACCTATACCGTGAAGCAGGTGATCACCAGCAATAAGGGTTGTAAAGACAGCACTACCCTGATAGTGACCGTTACGGAAACGCCGACAGATGCTTCCTTTACGATCAATAACGACAAGCAATGCCTGGACGGTAACAGCTTTACTTTTACAAGCACCTCAACCGGCGCTGCGCCGCTGAGTTATAAATGGTATTTTGGTGACGGCAATACGGCTGTTACTCAAAACGCAACTCATACTTATGCCACAGCAGGTACCTACTCCGTAAAGTTGGTAGTGACCGGCGCCGGTGGTAAAGATTCTGTTTCCCAGACTGTAATTGTAGATGCCGCACAGGCAGGATTTACGGTGAATGATACGATTCAGTATCTGGCAGGCAACAGTTTCCAATTCACTTCCACATACCCTGCACACCACTATCACTGGATATTTGGTGACGGAAATACTTCGAATGCAGCCGATCCGGTACATAGCTATGCAACTGCCGGTACCTACCAGGTAAAGCAGATTGTCTATACACAAAAAGGCTGCATGGCGTATGTGTACAAAACGGTACAAGTGCTCCCCGAAGTAACGCATACCTCCTTTACGATTAATAATGACAAGCAATGCCTGGGTGGCAACAGCTTCTCGTTTACCAATACTTCCACCGGCGCTGCACCACTGACCTATGCCTGGTCATTCGGTGACGGCAATACATCTACACAGGCAAGCCCGGTTTACAGTTATGCTGCTGTCGGTAACTATACCGTGCAACTGGTTGTAACCGGCGCAGGCGGGTCTGATACCGCTACGCTCCCGGTAACTGTCTATGACGCACCGGTTGCCGGATTTACTGTTAATGAGGCAACGCAGGAACTGACCGGTAACAGCTTTGTATTTACTTCAACTGCTACAGGAGCGCTTACGCATCACTGGAATTTTGGAGACCAGACTACCTCTGCTGATCTGAACCCTGTAAAATCATTCGATTCAGCCGGTACCTATGAAGTAACGCTGATCGTTGCTGCGGCTTCAGGGTGTGCCGATACGGCCAGGCAGACTGTTGTGGTATTGTCTGACTCGGTAACGTCAGGTAATGACGGAGGGATTGAAAGTGAAAGTATGGGTGGCCTGGTTACAAAACGTGATTTTAACCGGATCAGGAACAGCGTGGACGCCAAAGTAGATTATACTAAAACAGCAGTATTTATGCCTGCGGTGTTCAATGCTGTGGCAAAATGCACAAGCAGCGGACAGGAATTGGAGGATATGATACCCGCACAACTGGAAGCAGGCGATGCAGTGTATATCACTTCTCCTACAGACCTGTTGAGCATCACTTCTGCTGTTGATGTGCTGTCGGTGGACTATACACGCGATCAGAAAGCCAAAGCAGTGGCGTTGGGCATCAAAACCCTGGATCGCGCATACAGCCATACAAAATCTATCTGCGACAGGTTCCGCGGTGCAGAACTGCTGTTTGTAGAAGATATCAAAATACAGGGATACGACTTCACCCGTTTTGCCCTGAAGCGCGACGGCGGTATCGTTGAATATGCCATTGCATTTGTGGTGGGCAAAGACAAGCGCCGTGACAGCTATACACTCCAGACATACTGGCTGCTGTCTTCGTACGAGTCTGATGAGAACATGTACAACTTCCAGGTTTGGTCGGCTCATCCGGATCATGCTGTTAAGCTGGCTGAAGACGTGTTGAATAATCTGAAGAAAGAGCAGCCCGTACAACAGATCAATAGTCTTGTATTGCCAAAGGCTTATATTACCTATGGTATGAGAGATAAGGAAAACCTGATCGTGCGTATCAATAATACAACAGATGCCAAATCGGGCAGGCTGGTATTTGAAGAGCGCATTAATGAAGATGCCGGACTGACTACCCTGGAAATCCCGCTGGAACTGGTACCGGGTAAAGACAATGTATTTGTCATTCCGATCAAAGACGGTTATGAATACCAGGGCAGCGTGTACCTCGATGGTGTGCTGGAAGATGAAGTGTATATGGCTGATGGTAACTGGGGTATTGATTACGACAACAGCTACACGGTGATTGAGCAGTTTGAACGTGGTAACAATAAAGACCGCGTATATCAGGACGGTGAATACCCGGTGTACCGGAATGTTACTTTGCAGGCAAAGAGCAGGGACTATGTATCCATCTACAAAGCGATACGCTCCGGTACGGAAAAAGCTGATCTGACAGCGTACAAGTCGCTCAAATTCTATGCACAAGGTAGTGGGGAAATTGAAGTGCGCCTGACGCGCGACGCCATTGTTGATTGGAGCAGCCAGTATAAAACAGTAGTTTCACTTACTGAAAATGGTAAGGAATATACCATCAGCTTTGATGATTTCCTTTCGGATAAAATAGACGCGCCGTTTAACCCGGAAGATGTGAAAACGATCGTCTTCACATATAATACAGGCGGCGGTAAGAGCCAGGATATTACACTGCATATAAGCGATGTGTCCTTCTCGCAGGAAGCTGTGACAGCTACAAGAGGGCTGGATTCAAGAGAGCTGACCGTAGCGCCCAATCCGAATGAAGGGAAGTTCGAGTGCCGTTTTGTATCCGATCAGGAGCGCATCCTCGACCTGAGTATAACAGATGTTACCGGTAAGGTTGTATTCTCCAGGAGCGTTGAAGCCGCTATGGGTATGAATGCCATCCCCGTTGACCTGAATCTGCCATCCGGCGCAATATTGTTTATCTCCCTGAAAGGAGCGGACGACTTGTTCTATGATGTTCAGAAGATGGTGATCCGGTAATGTGTTTTAATTTAATCAGCAGCATCCTGGTCGCGGTAATTCCGGGACCAGGATGTTTTTTTCTGACGGGACAAATTATCCGGTATTTTTGCCGGCTCTATACAGATGAAAATTCATATTGCCATAGCTGCTTTATACCTGCTCTGTTTTTGTATCCCATCATCTGCTACGGCGCAGGCGGTGGGTGGCCGGAAGCCCGATACACTTACCCTGGCCAAGAGCCTGCGTGATGAACATGAGTATGGCGAAAGCGCCCGGTTGCTCTACAGTTACCTGAAGTATCATCCGGAGGATGTAAATGCATTGTGGATGAACGGACAAACCGAATTATGGCGTCACCGTTTCCGGAAATCCCGTGCTCTGTACAAGCGGGCTGTTGCCGTCAGTCCCGGATCAGATTATCTGTTGCTTGATTATGCCAATACGCTGGCTGTCATCGGGAAATGGGATGACGCAGCCTCCGTAGTGCAGCGGTTGGAAGACAGCGGCAAATATTATTCTGCTGCAAACCTGGTTCGGGCAAACATTGCCTATTGGTCGGCACGCTACCCTGAGGCAATAGCCCACGCGGACAGTGTGCTGGCTGCAGACCCCGGTAATGCCGCTGCGCAGGAGTTGCTTTCGGATATCCGAAAGGCACAGTCTCCCTGGCTGCAATTCAATACCGATTATATTTCGGACAACCAGCCGGTGCAGACACTCACGACATCCGTACAGGCCGGTACTTTTATCCACCGGTACCTGTCGCCATCTCTGGGGATACATGCACCTGCTTTTATGTGGAACGGCAAGGTCGCCGGTGTGTACCGGCTTGAAGCCGGCAACCAGTTTCTTTTTCCCAAGGCGGGTATCCAGGCAGACCTTTCAGCCGGTCTGGCATATTTCCAGCAGGCTGCGGCTACCGACTGGACGGCTGCATTTACATTTCGTCAGCAGATCAGGCGCTTTAGCTGGGAAGTCCGGGCGGCACAGCAGCCATATACCTATACGATCACCAGCCTCGATACAGCGCTTTCTTTCCGCCGGCTTGCCGCAAGTATGGGTTGGAATGATCCAAACGGGCCGGAAGGGAAAATCGCCGCCGAGCTGAATGACCTGCCGGGTAATCAGGTCTATAGTGTATATGGCTGGGTGTACACGCCTCCGGTAAAGTTTTTTATATTTACGTTGCGTTTGGGGTATAGCTATAGTTACAGCGACTCCAGAGAAAACAGTTTTATATCCCGGAGATCACTTCCGGAAGTGATCGCTGCGTATGACCAGCCCGTTACAGGTATGTACTATCTTTTCTTTACCCCCAAAGAACAGCATATCCACGCAGGGTTGCTGCAAGCTCATATCCGGCCGGGAGCCGGTCGGTGGAGCGGAGGCATAAATGCAGATGCCGGCTTGTCTGCACGTGCATTGAATCCCTATTTGTATCTCGATAAAGACGGAGACGGCACGCTGTTCATCGCCCGGGATTATGCCCCGCAGGATTTCTTCCCTTGCGGTGTGACGGTTTTTTCTCATTTCCGGATCACGGAGAAAATGACATTGTCTGCCCGTTATGAATACCGGCAGGCCTGGTTTTTTAATACCCATACCGCAGGTCTGGGCGTAAAGCTGCATTTCTGGAATGAACGGAAATAGGAAAAATAACCTGTGGTCTTTCCGTGAAGCAGCGGATATCCGGTTTCGTCACCGGCTTATTCTTATGGCGCTTATTGCCGCCGGTATCATCAGCATCGTGCTCTTCGCAGACTGGTGGTTTCGCCCGGCACATATCATTCGCTGGTGGCCGTTCCTCCTGCTTAGCCTGGTTTTCTGGTATTGCCTGGCCCGTATCATACTGATATGGATCAACTACCTGCGTATCCGTAAGCCGGATATTGTCCCGCCGCCCGATGCCGGGCTGACGGTAGCCATTTTTACTACCAGTTCTCCCGGGGAGCCGCTGTCTATGTTTGAAAAAACACTGGAGGCCTGCGCCCGTATCAACTATCCGCATACGACTTACCTGCTGGACGATACCCGCGACCCGCGGTTCCGTGAGGTTGCGGAGCGTCACGGGGCCGTATGGATGGAGCTGCTGGATCTGCCGGGCGCCAAAGCAGGCAAGATCAATGCAGCGCTGAAACGCACTACGGAGGATTTTATTCTTGTACTTGATCCGGACCATATCCCTTTCCCGGATTTTCTGGATCATACACTCGGTTTTTTCCGGGATGAAAAAACCGGCTTTGTGCAGGTTTCGCAGGCTTATTATAACCAATACCGCTCGTTTACCGCCAGGGGCGCTGCCGAGCAGACTTATATGTTTTACGGCCCGACACAGATGAGCCTGTTCGGGCATGGATGCAGTGTTGCCATCGGGGCGAATTGCACCTTCCGCCGTAAGGCGCTTGAGAGCATCGGTGGACATGGCATCGGTCTCGCGGAGGATCTCATTACTTCGATCCGTATTCATGCGGCAGGCTGGAAGTCTGTATATAATCCTGTGGTCGTCAGTCGTGGTCTGGTGCCTGAAGATTTCGGATCATTCTGCAAGCAGCAACTGAAATGGGCAAGGGGCGTGTTTGAAGTTAGTTTTGCAGAGCTGCCGCGGCTTTATAAGAAGCTTACGTTCTGGCAAAGGATATCATATCTCGTTATCGGCACTTATTACCTTTCTGGCGCTATCCAGTTTTTCTTCCTGCTGCTTCCATTCCTGTTTTTCTTTACCGGCATTCTGCCTGCCAGCATATCTTTTGCAGAATTTCTGGTACGCGGGCTGCCTGTATTGTTATGCTCCGTACTCATATACCTGTATATGCAGCGATGGCTGTGCCATCCCGGATCGGAGCGGGGGCTGCACTGGCGCGGCACCGTACTGAAATTTTCCTGCTGGCCGGTCTTCTTTATGGGATTCCTGCTGGCAGTCGTTAATGCAGACATACCTTATATACCTACTGCCAAGAAAGCGGTTACCAGGTATTTTACACCTTTTGCCAGGCCGCTGGTGATACATGTGATCCTGTTTGTATTGGCCGTTACCTCCGTACTGCTCTACCGGCGCTTCTGGATGCCGGAAAGTCGTATCATGTTCACCGCAGAAGAAACATGGAGCATGATCGGCTTTGCATTTATCGCATTTATTATGTCTGTCCGTGGTATTTTTGCTGCGCTCGAATCATGGCGTATGCAAGTTGAAGAACCGTGGACACCTGTACAACTGACTTGCATAAAAACAAAACAAGATGAAGATAGTAACATTTAGAGTCGCTGCATCGCTGGTCGCGCTGATAGCGGGGGTGGCTATCGTAATGGGTTTCATGTTGACAGGTAAGAGCGCCAAAGGTCCGCTTGAGCACCTGTTTTCATTGTTGGGAAACGGTGTTCGTAACGTGGAAGCGCGTATCATGCTCGAGTCGAGAACGGAAAAGCGCTCCGACGAGCTGCAATGGTTCCGCCCCTATACACAGGATATGGCATTGCTCCGCAACCCGGAGAAAATGCTGCTCGGCGCTTTCGACAACCATATGAAGCAAAGCCTTGAAAGTATTATAGCGCTGGAGGATTCCCTGCATACCACTTTCCCGCTGGTGCATATATATACCGCCTGGGGCGATAAGCGGGAGCAGGAGTTTCCCGTCAGGCAGGTGAATGCGATCCTTGCCTCCGGGTCGTTGCCGGTCATTACCTGGGAGCCCTGGCTGACGGCATTTACAGAAACAGGATATCCGCAACTAAGAGCGCTGGAGCGACGCGATAAAGGAGGGATGCGTGATGTTGCAGCAGGGGATTATGATTTCTATTTACGGAAATGGGCTGCGGCAGTACGCGATGTGAAAAAGCCGGTATTTCTGCGTTTCGGGCATGAAATGAATGACCCTTACCGGTACCCCTGGGGCCCGCAGAATAATACAGCAGATGAATTTGTTGCTGCATGGCAGCATATTCATGCACTGTTTCAGGCCGAGGGAGCTGATAATGTACTGTGGATATGGAGCCCGCATCCGTCGTATGGCAATATCAAAGAACTTTATCCCGGAGATTCCCTGGTGGATTACATTGGGCTGAATATACTGAACTACGGGGCAGTGGCAGCCTGGAGCCAGTGGTGGCAGTTTGACGATATCATTGGTAAAGCTTACAAGGAAGTGGCGCCGTTCCAAAAACCGGTGATGCTTACCGAGCTGGGATCCCTTGAAGTGGGCGGGAGCCGCAGCGAATGGTTCGCGGGTGCGCTTGACAGCCTGCACATAAAATATCCTGCTGTAAGATCCATACTCTTTTTCCATTTCTCTGAGGATAACACAACCACGCTTCAGACCCTTAACTGGTATTTTAAAAATGACTCCCTTACCTGCAATGCTATTATACGGAATGTGGAAAGGTGGGAATTGAAGGATGGTAATTAATAAATTCAATTAGCTGAAGCTGATTGGCTAATGTCTGTGGAATGTATAGAAATACTGCTGTAGCTCTGGCGACTATGTTTTTATTATCGTTGTTCACAGCATCTTGTACTGCCGGCCCGCCGCTGCAGCTCGTGGAGCAGGGTGTCGGCAAGTGCCGGATCGTTATACCGGACAACGCCCGGCCCGATGAGCAAAAAGCTGCATCGGTATTGCAGCATTATATACACCTGATGTCGGGTGCTACACTGCTCATCGTGCCGGAAATTGATTATGAAGGTAAGACAGCCATCTACATCGGAAAGGTGAAGAAGGGCAGCGCCCCTGCTGTCCGGTATGATGGCTTCCAGATCAGCACCGATGCATCTGCGGTGTATATACGCGGCGTTTCGGGTAAAGGGACATTGTACGGCGTATATACGTTTCTTGAGAAATACCTGGGATGCCGTAAATATGCCGGCGGCGAACCGGCATTCGTTCCCGATCAAAAAGATATTACCGTCGCTTCAGGTATCCGGGATGTACAAAGCCCGAAGTTTGTATTCCGCCAGACCTATTACCCCGCTTCCAATGATCCCGAATATCTCGACTGGCATAAGCTGCACCGGTTTGAAGATCTGTGGGGATTGTGGGGACATTCTTATTTTAAATTGTTGCCGCCGGAGCAATACTTTGCTGCGCATCCTGAATATTATTCCCTGATTCAGGGACGCCGCCAGCCGGTGCAGTTGTGCCTGAGTAACGAAGAGGTCTTCCGGCATACGGTAGCGTACCTGCGCAAAGCCATGCAGCAGCGGCCGGATGCACTGTACTGGTCTATAAGCCCTAATGATGAGCCGCTATACTGCACCTGTGATCAGTGTGCGAAAGCAGACGCGGAAGAGGGCGGGCCGCAGGGTTCACTGATCCGGTTTGTGAACCGGGTGGCAGCCGTATTTCCGGATCAGTATTTCACTACGCTCGCATATACTTATACATCCCGCCCACCCCGGAAGACACGCACCGCACGGAATGTGTATGTCTTGCTCAGCAGTATCGATGCGTATCGTACCAAACCGCTGTCTTCAGAACCGTCAGCCGCCGGCTTTCGTAAAAACCTGGATGACTGGTCGGCTCTGACAGACCATATTTTTATCTGGGATTATACCACTCAGTTTACCAATTTCCTGACGCCGTTCCCTGACTATCGTCATGCAGGTCAGAACATGCGCTATTTTTCCAAAAAAGGAGTGTCCGGTGTATTCCTGCACGGGAGCGAAGAGAACTATTCCGATATGGCAGAATGGAACAGCTATCTCCATGCCAAGCTGTTATGGGATCCGGAAATTGACGAGGTGGCTGTCCGCGATGATTTTATGACCGGCTATTATGGCGCAGCGGCAAATGCTGTCAATAATTACCTTGATGCTTTGTACGAAGCGGTCGGAGCTTCGGGAGCAACACTCGATATTTACGGAAATCCGGTCAATAATCATTCGGATTATCTTTCTCCGGAGCGGATAGACCGCTATTCATCTTTCCTGGATGGAGCAGAAGCTGCTGTTGAGGAAGATCGCGTCCGGGCAGCGCGTGTGGCGCGTGTGCGTCTGCCGCTTGAATATGTGGTGCTGCAGCAGTCGGCGTTTTATGGTACGCAGCAATACGGCTATCTGTCTGCAGATGATAACGGCGTGTACCA
>JBEBVQ010000013.1:0-15932 GCA_040392625.1 Taibaiella soli
CATGCAACGTTGTGCAAAAAATAGAGACGTTGCATGCAACGTCTCTACGCAATGAAAATTGAGATTAAATTATTGTCGTGTGAAACGGCGTGTGGCAATCACCTCGCCCTCGGCATTTTGCATGCGTACATAATAGATACCGGCAGGAATACCGCTGATGTCGAGCAGCATTTTACCGGTGTTTCCGTTTACCCGGTAAGACGCAACGTTCTTCCCGATCAGATTATATAAGGCGATCGTTTTGATCCCTGCACCCGGATTGAAAGTCAAATTCACCGTACTGCGCGCAGGGTTGGGATACAGCGTAATGTTTTTGTCCCCTTTTGCAGTATTGCTGCTTACGCCGGTAGTCCATTTATTCACGATAAAAGTGACATCTCTCTGGTATCCGTTAGCTGCATCCTCAAGACGTATGGTCATGTAGTAGGTACCGGATTCTGCAGCATTTATATCCAGCAGGACGATGTAGAACAATCCCTGATCCTCCGTGTTGCCGACGGGAATATCTGCCGTGATGAATGACGTGCCGCTTCCGTTGGTAAACATCTGGTTGTCATTCTGCCGGCACAGCACATTATCGCAGATGCCCAGGGCGTCCTTGTTGGAAGTCCAGCCCGGAGGAAAATTATTACTGAGCACCCGCCATTTTATTTTTATGGGATTTGCCGAAATATTGGTGATGTTGCTGTACATCGTCAACTGATCGCTATGATATGTAGCATTTAAAGTATCGGCTGGGATAGTAAACGTTTGTGCGCTTGTTTTTTCTGCAAACACCATGTTAATAACCCCTACAAAAACAAGTAAAATCTTTTTCATTGACAATTTTTTCTCCTGTTAACGAACACAAAGCATGATCACATTTATTACGATAAAAAATCGTACCCGGATATGCTTACTCCAATTAAATGCAAAGTAATTACAACTGTTGGATTCTACCAAATATTATCTCCTTCTTTATTGTTAAATACCGTTTAATACGGTATAGTGTGCCGTATTCAGCTATTTCTTCCATAAATTGCACAATGACGTGGCCGGTTATTGCCAGACAACCGGTTGTAAAATGCAAAAAATGAACAGATTTCTGAGAAAATTGAGCAGAGGAGGCAGTTTTATAGCCGGTGTTGTCTCTATGGCCGTGCTATGTTTGTTTATCCAGGGGAAATCCCCGGATTCTTATTTTGAGATTTCAAAAAACCTGGACATTTTCGCTTCTGTTTTTAAGGAGCTTAATACTTATTATGTAGATCCCATAGAGCCGGGTAAGCTGGTGAAGACGGGTGTGGATGCCATGCTGAACGATCTGGATCCATATACGAACTTTATTACCGAGGCGGATATTGAAGAATATGAATTCCAGACAACGGGCCGGTATGGTGGTATCGGCGCTACCATGCGTAAGAAAGATGATCATGTGATTGTGGGTGATGTATATGAGGGCAGTCCGGCCCAGAAAGCCGGACTTCGTCCCGGTGATGTGATACTCAGGGTGGATGACCACCCGGTAGCCGACAAGTCTATATCGGATGTGAGTGTATTATTAAAAGGAGCTCCCGGTACGCAGGTGGTACTGCGGGTGCGGGATGCGTATGACGGAACAGAGGCCGACAGGATCGTTACCCGCGGAGAGATTGAGCTTTCCAGCGTCCCTTATGCAGGCCTGGTCGGGCCGGGCGAACAGGTTGCTTTTGTGCGGCTTGCACAGTTTACACCCGGATGCGGACGGCTGGTACGCCAGGCGCTCGACAGCCTGAAAGGAGTGCAGCCGGATATGAAGGCGGTTGTGCTGGATCTCCGGAACAATCCCGGCGGACTATTGGATGAAGCGGTGAATGTGTGTAATATCTTTATAGACCGCGGGCAGCTTGTAGTAAGCACAAAAGGAAAAGTGAAAGACTGGGATAAAGATTTTAAAACGACCGGCTCTGTATGGGATAATAAAATACCCCTGGCGGTGCTTGTAAACCAGTCATCTGCATCTGCTTCGGAGATCGTGGCCGGTACGGTTCAGGACCTTGACCGGGGTATTGTTATCGGAAAGCGCTCTTATGGCAAGGGACTTGTCCAGACAACCCGTCCGCTGGGGTATAATGCCCGCCTCAAGCTGACAACGGCTAAATATTATACGCCAAGCGGCCGCTGCATCCAGGCGCTCGACTATACACACCGGAATGCCGACGGAAGCGTCGGGAATATCCCTGACTCCCTGAAAGAAACGTACAAGACGAAAAACGGCCGTAAGGTACTGAGCGGCGGTGGGGTGGACCCTGATATTGAGGTGGTACAGGAGCCGATCAGCAAGCTTTCCATCACACTGTACACCAAAAACTACTTCTTTGATTATGCGACGCGATATGCCAAATCGCACTCCGAAATTGCACCTGCGGGTACATTTGCATTGACCGATGCCGATTTCAATGAGTTTGTAAAATGGCTCGACGGGAAGGATTATGCTTATAAGACACAGACGGAAATAATCTTCGACTCCCTGAAAAGCACTGCAATGCGGGAGAAATATTATGATGCTGCTGCCGCTGCATTAGACGAGGTGCAGGTGAATATTTCTCATGACAAGAAGCAGGATCTCCTGAAACATCAGGAAGAAGTGATCCGTTTGCTGGAGCATGAGATCGTTTCCCGGTATTATTTCCAGAAAGGCCGCATACAACAAAGCCTGAAGAGCGATACGGAACTGAATAAGGCTCTGGAGCTGCTGAATGATTCCGGGAAGTATTTTGCCCTCCTGAAACCGAATTGAATTATGAATTATGAATTATGAATGATGAATTAGCGTGTTCATAATTCATCATTCATAACTCATAATTCAATAACGCTTCCGCGATCATCCGGTCATTGCTGAGGCGGGGCACTTTATTCTGCCCGCCCAGCTTACCTATTGATTTCATGTATTCAATAAAGGCATCCGGCTGCAGCTCCCGGATCTTGAGCGGCTGCAGGATGCCGCCGCTGATCAGGTCGTTGTAGTAGATATTCCTTTGCCTCAAATGATCGTCTGCCGTGCGGGCAAATGCCTGCATATCAGCAGGTTTTTTCCGGAAAGCGACAAACCATTCATGATAGGGCAATTCCCCGTTTGCCTGTATCTGCGGCGCCACGGTAAACTCAGCAATATGCGCATCGTGCTCACGGGCGGCATGGAGCATGGCCGACTCTACTTCCTCGCCAATCACATGCTCGCCGAAGGCGGAAATAAAATGCTTGATCCGCCCCGTAACGACAAGCCGGTATGGATTGGTGCTTACAAACCGGACGGTATCACCGATATTGTATCCCCACAATCCCGCATTGCTATTAATGATCAGGGCGTAATTTTCGCCGGTTTTCACTTCTGCGAGTGAGAGCCGGGTCGGGTTTTCATTGAAAATTTCCCCGGCGGGGATAAATTCAAAGAAGATACCGGAGTCTGTATTCAGCAGCAGCCCTTCTTCGCTGAGCGTATCCTGAAAGGCAAAAAAGCCTTCTGAAGCAGGGTAGGTTTCGATGGTATCCATCGGCGCCCCCAGGCTGTCAAAAAGCTTCGCTTTGTATGGCTCAAAGTTAACACCGCCATGGACGATCACCTGCAGCCGCGGAAACAATTCCCTGATCTTTTTCTGATCGCTTTTTGCCTGCAGCCAGTCAAAATACATTTGTATCCAGGGCGGGATCCCGCTGATCAGCGTCATGTTCTGGCTGATAGTTTCCTTCACGATCTTTTCCAGCTTCGTTTCCCAGTCCTCGATACAGTTGGTAGCGTACGACGGCAACTGGTTGGTACGCAGGTAGCCGGGGACAAAATGATTGACAATCCCGCTCAGCCGTCCGGTAGGGATGCCGCCAACGCGCTCCAGTTCGGGTGAGCCGGAGAGAAAGATCATTTTGCCATCGGCAAAAGCCGTGTTACCGCTTTCAACCATATAGCAAAGCAGCGCGTTTTTGGCGGTGTCTATGTGGTTGGAAATGGAATCTTTGGTAATGGGAATATACTTGACGCCGCTTGTGGTACCGGAGGTTTTGGCAAAGTACATGGGTTTGCCTTTCCACAGCACATCCATTTTCCCGTCTTTTATTTCTTCAATATACGGCCGGAATCCTTCATAATCCTGAACCGGTATCGCCCGGCGGTATTCGTCGTAGGTTTTGACGTCCTGCATATGATGCTTTCTGCCAAAGGAGGTTTTCAGCCCTGTTTTCAATAATTGCTGCAGGATTGCCTGCTGGTCGGAAACTGCATTGGCCATTGCTTTCCGTATCCGCTTGTGTACAATAGCGGCATACGGTTTGGCAAGGAATGATTTGATCTTCATACCGGCAGTAAAAAGTGAATGACAAATGTAGCCATTTACCCGGTTAGACGTATCGTTTTCATGGCAGGATTGTATTTTGTAATGCCGGATTATCAGAGTGGTTAAACTTACGTAGCTTCGCGCGGTAAACTATATTACACAAGTTTTCAATTATGATTGCACAGAAAATCTCAATGAGTCCGGAGGGTAAGCTCATAGTGCCGGATGTTCCTGTAATCCCATTTATAGAAGGAGACGGCATCGGTCCGGATGTATGGCGCGCCAGTAAAATGGTGCTGGATGCTGCCGTGGAAAAATGTTACCGGGGTAAACGTAAGATCGAATGGCGGGAGATCCTCGCCGGAGAAAAAGCATTTAACCAGACGGGCGAATGGCTGCCGGCGGAAACGCTTTCCACTGCCCGGGAATATCTTGTGTCGATCAAAGGCCCGCTGACCACGCCGGTCGGTGGGGGGATACGTTCTTTGAATGTTGCATTGCGCCAGGAACTGGATCTGTATGTTTGTCTGCGCCCCGTTCACTGGTTCCCCGGTGTGCCGTCTCCTGTCCGCCATCCCGAAGATGTGGATATGGTGATCTTCCGGGAAAATACCGAAGATATATATGCAGGCATCGAGTTCCATTATGAAAGTCCGGAGGCTAAACAGCTATATGAGTTCCTGGAAAGACTCGGCGCCGGAAGCAAGGTACGTTTTCCCGAAACCTCATCTTTTGGTATCAAGCCGGTTTCCCGTGAAGGATCGGAGCGGCTGATCCGCGCAGCCATACAATATGCGCTGGATAACCGCCGGCCTTCCGTTGCGCTGGTGCATAAAGGCAATATCATGAAATTTACCGAAGGTGGGTTTAAAAACTGGGGGTATGAGCTGGCTGCGCGGGAATTCGGCGACAAGGTATATACATGGGAGCAATGGGAAGCCACCAAAAAATCGCAGGATGAAGAAGCCGCCAACCAGGAGATGAAGCTGGCGGTTGCCGAGGGTAAGCTGATTATTAAAGATGTGATCGCAGATAATTTCCTGCAGCAGATACTGCTGGCGCCCAGGGATTTTTCTGTGGTTGCCACACTTAACCTGAACGGCGATTATATTTCTGACGCGCTGGCCGCGGCTGTCGGCGGTATCGGTATTGCGCCCGGTGCGAATATCAATTATCAGACCGGGCATGCGGTATTTGAAGCCACGCACGGCACGGCGCCGCGCTTCGCCAATACCGATAGCATGAATCCCTCTTCACTGTTGCTGAGCGGGGTGATGATGCTGCAGTATATGGGCTGGAACGAAGCAGCAGACTGCATTACGGAATCGCTGCGTACGACCATTATGCGGAAGCGGGTGACCATTGATTTCTATAAGCTGATGCATGACGCCACACTGCTGAAAACAAGCGAATTTGGAGTAGAACTGGTGAAAAATCTGTGAGGAAAAATGTATAGCCGGCGGATGATCTTTGCTGCGAATGTGGCTCTGCGATAGTATTTGTATTTTTGCCTGTGTATGAACCTGACATACAGATATATTTTACTTGCTCTGATGCTGCTGCCGGCCCTGAATGGCAGTGCACAACAGTATATGCCTTTGTCGGAAGATACATCCGGCGTTGTTATCTATGGCGACCCCCGTTTGACCGTACTTACGAAGAAGCGCTCACCAGGCCCGGCTATCCGTTCGGGGAATGGGTACCGGGTGCAGATCTACAGCGGTAATAACCGGAGCGAAGCTACCCGAATCAAGACGGACTTCATGCGGCGGTTCCCGGGGATACGTACGTACATGACTTATGTACAGCCGCAATTCCGTGTGAAAGTGGGTGATTATGCTACCCGGCAGGAAGCAGCAAAGATGTACCGGCAGGTCAATTCCTTATACAATCCCTGCATGATCGTGCCGGATATTGTAGAAATAAATACTTTAAGAGATGATCAATAACATCCGGGAGAAGGCAGAGCAGTACTTCCCCGAAATACAGGCGATCCGGCATCATATCCATTCCCATCCCGAGCTGTCATTCCAGGAGCACCAGACTGCTGCTTTCGTGATACGAAAGCTGGAGGAATATGGTATACCGTACCAGTCGGGCATCGCCGGGACCGGTATCGTGGGGCTGATCGAAGGGAAGAATCCCGGTAAGCGTTGCGTGGCGCTCCGCTCCGAACTGGACGCCTTGCCGATACTGGAAGCGAACGATGTGCCTTACCGTTCGCAGCAGGATGGCGTGATGCATGCCTGCGGACACGATGCGCATACATCCTGCCTGCTCGGCGCCGCCCGGATATTAAACGAATTGAAAGACCAGTGGGAAGGAACGGTGAAGCTGATCTTCCAGCCGGGAGAAGAAAAACATCCCGGCGGAGCCAGCCTGATGATTGCAGCCGGTGTGTTGGAATCTCCCCGCCCGGATGCGATCATAGCCCTGCATGTTTATCCGAGTATGCCCAGTGGTACGGTCGGTTTCCGTTCCGGACAGTACATGGCCAGCACCGACGAGATTTATATTGCGATAGAAGGGAAGGGCGGGCATGCAGCACTGCCGCATACCACGATCGATCCGGTAGCCGTAGCGGCCCAGGTGATTGTAAACCTTCAGCAGATCGTATCCCGTAAGGCCAGTCCGACCATCCCGACCGTGCTCAGCTTCGGGCGCATCAGCGGCGGACATGTGAATAATGTAATACCGGACCGGGTAGAGATAGACGGTACGCTCCGCACCATGGATGAGGAATGGCGGGAGCAGGCACACCAGTGGATCCACGATGTAGTGCATCATACCTGCGCTGCTTACGGAGCTAAAGGAACGATTGATATTCCTAAGGGCTACCCTTCATTGTTCAATGATCCGGTGCTTACGGAACAGGCAGAAGGCTGGGCACGTATATTCCTCGGAGCGGATCACGTAAAACAGCTTGATCTGCGCATGACTGCCGATGATTTTGCTTTTTACTCCCACCATGTCCCCGGATGTTACTTCCGGCTCGGCACCAACCGTAATAATGAGGCCTTTACTGCTTCCGTGCACAATGCACATTTTGATATTGATGAATCTGCATTGAAAACGGGTATGGGTATGATGGCCTGGCTTGCCGTGCAGGCGCTGCATTGACCCGTAAAGCTGACAGGTAAAAAATCCTGGAAATGTGACATATGCGTTGAATGTGAAGAATGTGTTTATCGCATTTCACACATTTGTCACATTCAAATAATCGCTTCCGTTATCTTGCCTACATTCAATACATTTCGAAAGATATGATTAATTTGCGACCGATTTAAGATTCAGAAACCCTACAATCACCCATAATCACCGATGCACATAAAAAAACTTCTGATCGCCAACCGCGGAGAGATCGCGATCCGCATTGCCCGTGCCGCATCTGAGCTGCACATCCGTACTGTTGCCGTCTATACCTATGAAGACCGTTATTCCCTGCACCGGTATAAAGCCGATGAAGCCTACCAGATAGGAGGCGACAGTGACCCCCTGAAGCCTTATCTGGATATGGATGCGCTCATCTATGTGGCGAAATCCTGCGGTGCAGATGCAATTCATCCGGGCTATGGTTTCCTGTCGGAAAATGCTGTTTTTGCCCGGAAATGTGCCGAAAATAATATTGTATTTGTAGGGCCTTCTCCCGAAGCCATGGCGGCTTTGGGTGATAAAGTCACGGCCAAAGAAGTAGCCGAGCAGGCAGGCATTCCGCTGATCGAGAGCAATCGTGAAGCGCTGACAGACGAGCATATTGCGCTGAGTGAAGCTGCACGTATCGGTTATCCGCTGATGCTCAAAGCAGCGGCAGGTGGTGGCGGCAGAGGGATGCGGGTCGTACGGGATGATGAAATGCTGAAGAAAGCATTCCATGAGGCCAGGAGCGAGGCAAAGAATGCTTTTGGTGATGACACGGTCTTTCTCGAAAAATTTGTTGAGAATCCCAAGCATATCGAAGTACAGATAGCTGCAGATAAGCATGGGAATATCGTCCATCTTTATGAGCGGGATTGCTCTGTGCAGCGCCGTTTCCAAAAGGTTGTGGAGATTGCGCCATCCGTGACATTGCAGGAGATTACAAAAGAAAAGCTGTATGATTATGCCATCCGTATTGCAGCGGCCGTAGGCTATAATAACCTGGGGACGGTAGAATTTCTCGTAGATGCGGATGAGCAGATCTATTTTATAGAGGTGAACCCGAGGATCCAGGTAGAGCATACGGTTACTGAAATGATCACCGGGGCCGATCTGATCAAAACACAGATATTTATCGCTGCCGGGTATAAATTGCATGACCCGGAAATAGACCTCGGCGATCAAAGCCGCATCCCGAAGATCGGTTTTGCCATGCAATGCCGGATCACAACGGAAGATCCGGGGAATGGCTTTAAACCGGATTATGGTACGCTGATCACTTATCGCAATGCTACGGGTTTTGGGGTACGGCTGGATGAGGGAAGCACTTATCCCGGTATGAAGATCAGTCCCTTCTTCGACTCCATGCTGGTGAAGGTCAGCACGCAGGGGAAGTCCCTGCACGAGGCTGCCATGAAGATGAACCGCGCCCTGCGCGAGTTTCGTATCCGTGGTGTAAAGAATAATATCCAGTTCCTCGAAAACCTGATCACGCATCCGGATTTTATTTCGGGGACAGCTACGGTTAATTTTATCCAGGAACACCCGGAGCTTTTTACGTTTACCAAACGCCAGGACAGGGGGACGCGCGTGCTGAATTACCTGGCCGATGTGACATTGAACGGGAATCCGGATGTGAAGATAAAGCAGCCCGCGCCTGATTTTGAAAAACCGGTAGTGCCGGATTATGACCGCCACACCCCCTATCCGAAAGGAACAAAAGACTTGCTCAGGGAACTCGGCCCGGATAAATTTTCGGAATGGCTGAAGAAAGAGCCGCGGATCCAATATACCGATACGACTTTCCGCGACGCCCACCAGAGCCTGCTCGCCACGCGGATGCGCACCCATGATATGCTCCGGGTGGCCGAGGCTTTTGCCCGGCTGCATCCGCAGACCTTTAGTATGGAAGTATGGGGCGGCGCAACGTTTGATGTGTGTATCCGCTTCCTGAAAGAGGATCCCTGGAAGCGGCTCGAAGCGCTGCGCGAGGCCATCCCGAACATCCTGCTGCAGATGCTGATACGCGGTATGAACGGTGTGGGCTATGCTGCTTATCCGGATAATCTGATAGAGAAATTCATTGTCCAGTCGTGGGAGAAGGGAGTTGATATCTTCCGCATCTTCGACTCGCTCAACTGGATGGAGAATGTGGCGCCCTGTATCGAAATGGTGCGGAAACAAACCGGCGGTATTGCGGAAGCTGCCCTCTGTTATACAGGCGATATCCTCGATCCGAAACGTACCAAATACACATTGGATTATTACGTCCGGCTGGCCAAAGACCTGGAGAATGCCGGCGCCCATATCCTCGGCATTAAAGACATGTCCGGTCTGCTGAAGCCATATGCGGCTAAAGAACTGGTAGGAGCTTTGAAAGATGCAGTGAATATCCCGATACATCTGCACACACACGATACCTCGTCATTGCAGCCGGCCACTTATTTGATGGCGGTAGAGGCCGGTGTGGACGTGATCGACTGTGCGCTGGGCTCACTGTCGGGACTTACCTCGCAACCCAATTTTAATGCGGTTGTCGAAATGCTGAAATTCCACGAGCGCGAAAATCCATATGATGTGCGCTCGCTCAACCAGTTTTCCGATTACTGGGAAACCGTGCGTACCTATTATTACCCCTTCGAGTCGGGACTGAAAGCCAGCGCTGCGGATGTGTTTTCGCATGAGATCCCCGGTGGCCAGTATTCCAATCTCAAACCGCAGGCAGTGGCGCTGGGGCTTGGCGATAAATTTGAACAGATAAAAGATACCTACGCGGTTGTCAACGATATGTTTGGGGATATTGTGAAAGTGACGCCCAGCTCCAAAGTCGTTGGTGATATGGCGCAGTTTATGGTGGCCAACAACCTGTCGCGCGAGGATGTATTTGCCAAAGGAGAATTCCTTTCATTCCCCGAATCGGTACAGCAATTCTTTATGGGCGAGATCGGGCAGCCGGAAGGCGGCTTCCCGAAAGAGCTGCAGCGTATCATTCTAAAAGACAAGCAGCCTGTCACGGAACGTGCGGGCAAACATTTGCCACCGGTGGATTTCGATAAGGAATTAGCCGCATTCAAAGAGCAGTTTGGTACAGACCTGACACTTACTGATTTCCTTTCTTACAAGTTTTATCCGAAGGTTTTTGAAGAAGGATTGAAATTCTGGCGGGAATACGGCGATGTATCCGTGGTGCCTACTCCATTGTTCTTTTATGGCATGAAGCAGGGCGAAGAGGCCACCGTTGAGATTGACCGTGGTAAGACATTGCTGATCCGTATGCTTAGTATGGGCGCCCCGGATGAGCATGGAAAGCGGGTGGTCTTCTTCAAGCTGAACGGCCAGACGCGCAATATAGAGGTCACTGACAGGTCGGTGCGGGTAGAACACCGTGAGCATAAGAAAGTAGATGCGAAAGATGATAAGCAGATCGGCGCGCCGCTGCAGGGACTTTTGTCCAAGCTCCTGGTGAAGCAGGATGAAAAGGTAAAAAAGAATCAACCCTTGTTTGTCATCGAAGCGATGAAGATGGAAACGGTAATTACTGCGCCGTATGACGGAGCAATAAAACATGTTGAACTTGCCGAGGGGGCGTTGGTGAATACGAATGACCTGATCCTGTCATTTGTATAATTTTGCTATTCACATTGTATCGTTATTGGCACAAAGCTTGCTGTAGCGGTATGAAAATAAATAAAATCATGTTTATTAAAAACAAAAGCAGTTTGTATCTGATCGCGTCGGCTATGCTGCTGGCCAGTTGTACTGCACCCAGGATTGCCGGTACCTGGCAGATCACAAATTATGAAACAAACACCGGTGACGGACAAGAGATAAAGCTGGCGAATATCGGCAGTCTGCAATTCAAGAAAAACAACACCGGGAAGAAGCAGATCAATTATTCTGTGCTGCAGAATAAAGTGGAGGATAACAATCCCTTTAAATGGGTTGGGGGGACAGAGAGTATTACAATTTCCGGGAAGGGCACTGAGTTGAATAAAACATGGATCATTGTGGAAGACGGTAAAAAATACCAGAAGTGGAAATCAACGGATGGCGGCAGCACCGTACAGATTCTTGAACTGAAAAAGCAATAGCGCTGCACCGGAGATAGTCGTTATCTTTTATTTATGAGGCGCCCCTTTTTTGGTCTAATAAAAATACAGGGGCGCCCTTCAGTTTTGCGATGCCTTAGTCTGATTTCTTCAGGACAAATACAAGATTCGACGTTACCTTCCCCGGATCGATCACCCGGAGTGTGAGACCGTGCTTTTGTGCGAAGTCTTCAATGAATGTCCTGCTGATAAAATGCAGTTCGTTTTGTGTTTTATTAAAGCTGAAGACCTTTGTGGAGAAAATTTCCGTGAGGCGGGTTGTCTTATGCCGGCGGCTAAGCTCAGACACACCGTCGCGGATGATCAGCAGTCCTCCGGCTGCCAGCGCACCCTTGCAGCGTTCCAGCAGTTGTGTCTGCTGCTCCGGCAGCAGGTAATGCAGCACATCATTAATAACAATGCCGTCGCATTTTTGAGGCGTAAAGGTCGTCAGGTCTGCCCGTATGAACCCAACCCGGTCGTCACGTAAGTAATTATGCTGTGCGGTTTCAATTTTCTCTTCGTCATAATCGACTCCCGTGAAATGTCGGTCGGGCGCAGCCCAGTGCAGCATATAGCTCATAAACCCGTACCCGCATCCGAGATCATAAAAATGACCCTGCCGTGGCAGCAGCGTGTGGAACGATTCGTAATTATGCTCCAGCCTGGTTTTTACACGGCAGTACCATTCCAGTACCGGTCCTTTGTAGGTATAGCTGCGCAGCAACTGTTCGCGGAAGTAAGCCGGGGTTTCCTCTTTTTCTTTTATTTCTGCCAGCTTATTCCGCATCCACCTGCCTATGTTTTTAGCCCGTTCGCTGTATGTAGCACCGTAGGTATTGTCATCCGGGGTGATACGGGGATAATAGTACACAGAAGTGGCGCCGTCTTTGAGCAGCCAGTCGCCTTTCTGCATGGTATAATGAATACCGTGCAGCAGCAGCGGAACAATATCAAGGCGTAATTTCTCTGCGATGTAAAAAGCGCCTTTATGAAACCGCTTGATGTTGTCGTCCACCGACCGGGTGCCTTCAGGGAACACGACGATGGAATATCCGCGCTGAACGAGATCGTTGAGTGGCGCGAGGCTGTCGTCGGCGCCTTCGGCGACGGGATAATATTCGGCCATCCGCACCACTGCTCCGAATACGGGAGAACGCCAGACCCATTTATTGGTCAGTAATACCAGCCGCGGGTGCAGCATGGTAGTACACAATATGTCGAGGAATGAGCTGTGATTGGCAACATATACAGCAGGCTTGCTGAAATCAGCCAGGCGCCGGTTGATCACTCTTTTTTGCACATTTGCCATGATATACATCATGCTCCAGGTGTATCGGCTGATCCATACGTGCAGCCAATATTTCCCTTTCTCCTTTCCGAATGGCCACAGCTTCGTGAAAAATATTCCAAGTACTGTCAGCACCATAGACCCGGTGAAAAAATACAGGAAAGCAAAGGTTGATTTTGTAAATGACCAGAGCGTAAAAGGCATGAACTTTTTATCCGCGCGGTTTTGTATAAACCAGTTGAATAAGAATGGCTGGAGGGTTTGGGAGATGAATACGACACATAAAATGCCTACGACAGAAATGAATGCAATTGATCTTAATGCAGGATGCTTGGCCAGCAGCAGCACGCCAAGACCAATGATCACCGTAGTAACAGACAGATAGACCGCCGCCCGGACAGATCGTAACCGGTTAACGCCGGATTTGTATTTTTCCACAAGCCCGTCGGTGGTAAAGATGGTATAATCATCGCCCAGCCCGAAGATCAGGGTGCTGATGATGATATTGACCACATTAAACTCCAGCCCCAGCAGGGACATGATCCCCAGGATCCACACCCATGAAATGGCCATCGGTAGGAAGGACATCAATGCCAGTTCGATCCGCCCGTAGCCGATGAGCAAGGCAAAGAATACGATCAGGGAGCTGTACAGTGCGATGCCGTTAAAGTCACTGTTTAGTATTTCCAGCAGCCGGGAAGCTCCCTGCCGGCGGTCGGTGACGGTAATGCCGGGAATCTGTGAGAGCTGTTCCAGTACTTCTTCCCGGTAGGCAGGAGGTACCTGCAAAGAGGCGATTGCGTAATGGTCCGTATCGTTTGTTGCAAACCCGGCAGGGTACAATCGTTTCAATAGCCCTGATGATGCGGCGTCTAACGGATGGTATGTATGAGCCAGCATCCGGGCAAAATCATCGAATGCATGAGCCGTATAGCCCTCTTCCCTGGCGGCGGCATTAATATCTGCCAGTAATTGTGCTTTTCGTTCTTCCGTCCAGTATTGGTGCCAGCGGTGAATACGCTCCTGCTGTGTTGCGAGAGAAGGAATAAGTAATGATGGGTTACTGCTGCTGCGGATGTGCCGTACTGCTGAAAAGCTGTCCAGCAGCGGGCCTGCTCGTTCCAATAGCTGCAAGGCGCTTTCATCGTCTTGCGCTTTAGACACGACGAATACAGAGCTTAGCGCAGCCGCGTTTTCCTTGCTGATCTCTTCCTGGGCTTTTTTTAATTCGGGCGACAGGTAGTTCAGGTTCATCAGATCATCATCAAATCCGACGCCGAAGCTGAAGTAAAAAAAGACCGGAGTGAGTATCACGATCAGCAGGAGCAGCCACTTGTTATTCTCCGGCCTGCGGCGCGCGATCCGGTCGAAGAAGGTCGGTTTTGTCTCTCCGCTTACATTGCCGATGGGAAAGTGCGGCAGGAATATCAGTGTACACAAGGCGGCGCCGGTAAGGCTTGCAGCAGCAAATAATCCGAGGTCATTCAGCAGTGGTGTTTCGGCCAGGCGCAGTGACAGGAAAGCGGCAATGGTGGTAAAGCTGCCTACCGTCAGCGGATGCGCCAGTTGTCGCACCGTTTCACGCAGATCAGTTGTGCTGCGTGCGTGTGCGAGGAAATGGATAGAGAAATCAATGGCAATGCCGAGTATGATAGCGCCGGCGCCAAGCGCAATGACGGAGAGCGTGCCCTGTACCAGATATACGACGCCCAGCCCCATGGCCGCACCATAAATCACTGGTACGAGCAACAGTAACGGTGTCCTTTTCCGTCTGAAGAAATAATAGGTGAGTGCGATCAGGAGGACGATCGTGACGCTCAGCGTCACGATCGTATCGGTCTGCATTTGGGTTGCATTGCCGGCGGCCACTGCCGGCCCGCCGAAGTAATATGCCTGTACGCCGGGATGCTCTTGTTGCCATTGATCCAGGGTTTTATCAAGCTGCCGGAAGAAATCTTTGTTAATGCCGGTTTCTGATGCTTTATAACGTGGTTTCAGGAAGAAGTTGATCTTCCGGCCGCTATCGGAAAAGAGATACCCGTCGTATATCTCATAGCTGTTGCCGGTCTGCAGCGTTTCCAGTTTTTTCCACACCAGGGTCGTGAGTCCTATGGGGTCGCTTGCCACCATCCGCTTATAAACGATGCTGGCTGGAGAAAGTAATAGCTTCCGGTTTTCTGCCAGCTTCTGCTGTATGTTTTCCGGCTTGCGCAGCTCATCCAGCTGCTGATAATCTGCTTCGGTTAAAAAAACCGGTACGTTATTCCGGAAAATATCCACCAGTGCTTCTTCTGCGGCGTTGCCGCCGGGCTCAAGGATGATCGTATCTGTCCATTGCCCGCAATACTGCTGTATCGCGCCTGCAAGACTACCGGCTGCAGTTATCAGTTCATCAGGGTCTGATTCCTTTGCTGATAACATAAAGATGATCTGCTCGCCGGTTTCCGTCCGCCCGATCACCTCATTCATGGTCTTTATGTCTTCACTCTCCGGCATCATGGCAGCAATGTCTTGCCGCAGTGTTATACGTGATGCCAGGAATATCCATGAACCCAGGGAGATAAGGAACAGAAGCCAAAACAACAGTTTTTGGCGACGGAACAGATCGTAAATGGAAACAAACAATTGCTGCATGGAACGCGGTAAATCTCGTTTATTCAAAATCCGGATAAAGCAGATATTGCTTCCGGATATGTCGGAATGCATCCAGGTCGTGCTGCCATGTAGCGCGAATCTGTTCTTCAGTGAGCCCTTGCATCACCTGCTTCCGCAATGAATGATTGCCTGCCAGCTTTTCAAAAAAATTATTCCTGTTGAAGAATTTTTCCTGGTCCGGGTGCCAGTTGTACGCTTCGATCAGCGGGGCAAGAGTAAAGTGGTATTGCCCCTTGTTACTTTCCGGCATTCGCTTGCCATAGCACACTTGATTTTCATAGAGCGGCTTCCCTGCGCCTGTCATGCTTACGGGTGTGAAGTGATGGGGCGTCTTGCCTTTATAGGCAGGGTGTCCCCATTGCTCAAACGGAGCAGGCGTACCTCTCCCGACACTTACTACCGTGCCTTCGAACAGGCAAAGCGAGGGATACCAATAAACGGCATTGGGCGATTTCAGATTAGGGGAAGGTGGTACGG
>JBEBVQ010000014.1:0-15695 GCA_040392625.1 Taibaiella soli
ACCAGGTACTGTCGCGGATTGCGTACGACAAGCGCAGAAAGAAAACGGTAAATATCCTTGTTGTGGCTGAAGGCGATGATTTTGGAGGCGCCGATAAATTCTATAAACTAATTACGGCGCGCTTCCCCTCCCTGGATGTCCGGACTTGTGTACTCGGGCATATCCAGAGAGGCGGCACACCTACCTACAACGACCGGGTGCTGGCCAGCCGGCTTGGTTATGCAGCCGTTACAGCGCTCCGGGAAAATAAAACCCAGCTTATGGTAGGTATCAAAAATAACGAGCTTGTCTATACTCCCTTCGAACAGGTAAGCAAACTGCATACAACCATAAGCCAGGATATGATAGACATGATATACGTGTTGTCGGCGTAGAGACAGGGCATGCCCTGTCTCTACGGTCAATGAATAACCGTTTTAACAACCGCCCCGCTGCCATTTGCCTGTTCCAGGCGGATCATATACAATCCGGGCGACAGATCCGGCCGGCTGATGACATGCCTTTGCAGACCGGGCGCAGCATATGCCGCCCATTGATATACACAGCGCCCGGACATATCGTACATCTGTATCCTGCATCTTCCCGCCTGATCTACGGTAAAAGACAAGTGCAGATCGTTACCTGTGCCCGCTATATGTGCACCACCACTGTATTCACCATCTGACACCCCCGTTTGCGACATCGCAACGACAACACTATCTATCCTTATTTCATATCCCGCGGTAGCCGTTGCCGTATATTTGAATGCAAGAAAAAACGGCTCCGCCGGTATGGAAGCAAGGTCTGCTGTATATATCTGCCAGCTTACTGTATCTGCGGCGTCCATGGGTACCTGCAGGTCAGTCCAGGCAGCGCTGTCAGGATCTCCATATCCCGGATAATCCGCCGACCATAAAATTTCCGGCTCCGCACCTGTACGCCGCTTATACTGTTTAAACCATAATTTCCCTGCTGCCGGCATATCTATACGCGGAGTGATCAGCCAGTCTTCATTTTCATGATACTTCCCGCCAGCGTATGCCGAGATACGGTAAGAAGTAATACTATAGGCCGTATGGCATCCCCACTGCTGGTTGCCCTTTTTACTGACAGGGGTCCATCCGGGCGGCAGATCATCATGTGCGCAGGCATCATCGAACGTTTCGTGCAGGGATGAGACGGTCAGCACTTCGGGCGCCGTGGAAAACCGCCATGCATTCGTATCGTAGATACCATAAGCTTTATAACCGGCCGTATCGAAAGCCGCCGAATCAAATGTGATATGATAGACGGAAGCAGGTTCCCAGCTATATCCCGTTATAGTAACACGCTGCCCATGCACCGTAACCTGTGCAGCGGTTGCCGGAATGGTATCGCTGCGGACAGCCGTTTCGTTTGTAATGTACAGGTTACCGGTTGCCAATTGCGTCACATGCCGGTTGAACGTAATTTCCGGGACGGTTTGTAACGATACGTATTGTGCACCGTTTACGGGAGACAGCTTCATAACTTCCGGCCGGTCGGATCCGGCGCCGGTCCCCGTCCAGGTCAATGAAAAATCATCTATTGCCGTTGACGGACGGCTGCCGCTTCCGGATGATGAGGGCGACAAATTTACGATCCGTATCCATACCGTTCCTGTATGATGATCCAGCGCACTCCCAAAGTTGACGTCTATTATATTATTGCTGACAGTGCTATTGCCCGTCACCCTGTTTCCGGTGGCAGCAACCGGTATAAAAACTGCGGGCGTATCGCCCAAGCCGTAATCTACCGCCCATTCGATCACATGCGAGGATGAGGTAAGCGCCTGCAGGCGGAAGCTGAGCTTGAAGTCGCTAAGCCCGGTGGTATGCGCCAGGCAGAACACAAATGCCGCACCGGGACTATATCCCGTAGCAGTAGTTTGCCGTACCCCCAGCGCCCTGTCTGCGGCGCCATGCTGGTCTGCCGTCGATGCGCCCGAAGGCAAACCATTATTGGCAGAAGCATAATTCTTGAACCCGGCGCCGCTGCTTCCCCACGATACCGTACCGGCAATCAGTGTATCTTCTTCCCCCAGGCTGGTATCCGTTGCTCCGGTGTACACATGCCAGCCTGCCGGCAGACCATTGGCGAGGCTGTTAAAATCCTGATCATAGGTAACACCTGCAGGGTAATACTGGGTAAAGCCAACCTCCACCTGGAATACAGCCAACCCTAATAAAATGATTCTCTTCATGTTCTTTATTTTTTGGTTTAACACAATGAATAACAGGCCAATATTAAACCGAAAAAATAAACATAAAGAATTTATTTCTAATCCATAGAATTATTGATAAATAATGAGTTATTCAATTATCGAGCAATTCACATGTAATCCGACACCATAAAATGGCCATACTGCCAGCTCAGGCCGATTGATAAATGGAAATATCACTCAGGTTACCTGTAAAACCAGTTCCTGATGTAAGCGCTTCAGCGTGGCGGCAGCATCTTCACAAAGTCCGGGGTGGACCCGCGAGGTCTGTATGATAGTGCTGCGCGGGGCAATGAGCCAGCGGAAACGGGAAGCTTTATCAAGGTTGGAGATCGGGCTGTCGGTGGCTGTCCCGGCACAAATACCCTCAATTGCTTTTGCAGCTTCATGCACCTGCAGGATGTCCAAACCCGGTGAAAATATCTTCAGGCGCTGCTCATCAATCGTGATGATAACTGAAAGAAAATGCAGTGAACGGCAATACAGTATCACGCCTATATTCAGGCGCTCTCCCCGCTCTACACGAGGCGCCAGGCGGATCACCGCATATTCATATAAGTGCCTGCCTTGCATCTTGTGCTGCTTTTACAAAAATATCAGAAGCGCTTACTCTCGATGTAAGGAAGCGGATATATACATCACGATATTGATCGGGATTTGAAAATGAAGGATCCCAATCCAGCCATACATCCGGCAGCAACGCAACAACCGAGCGGATCTTTTCTTCCGTGAGCAATGAGCGGAACATTTCATTCACCTGCTCCAGTTCCGAAGCGCGCGGCAGCAGCACATGATCTTTTATCTGCGCAAAAGGGCGCTGTGCGTGCTGCTCCCAGTCTTGCCAGGCATGGTGAAAATACAATGAGGCTCCGTGATCGATCAGCCAAAGCTCGCGGTTCCAGAGCAGCATGTTTGTATTTTTCGGCGTCCGGTCCACATTGGTCAGCAAGGCATCCAGCCATACGATCTTAGATGCCAGCAAGGGATCCGTCTTACTCAAAGCCGGATCGAAAGTGAATGCGCCGGAGAGGTAATGCAGGGCCAGGTTGAGGCCGGTGCTGGCACGCAGCAGATCCTGTATCTCTTCGTCCGGCTCCGTGCGGCCAAAGGCTTCGTCCAAGGTTGCAAATACTATTTCCGGCACTTTCAGACCCAGCATCCGCGCAATCTCGCCACCGATCAGTTCGGCTATCAATGCCCTGGTGCCTTGCCCTGCGCCCCTGAATTTAAGCACATAGATAAAGCCGTCATCCCCTTCAGCGATAGCCGGCAGCGAGCCACCTTCACGCAGGGGGGTGACGTAGCGGATTACGGAAACATTCCTGATCTCTGAATGGCTAACTTGCATATGCAGGCGTAAAAGTAAATCTTTTCCGGGGTTACAATACCACAACAATGCTGCCCCTGAGAAATTAATCCGCCGTCTTATTTTCCCTGCTGCATCAGCATCTCTGCCATGCGCCCGTCCCGGTTATAGATATCATTCCGGAAATGGATCTGTCCGCGGGGGTCCACAAATGCCGTGAAATATGCAATAAACACCGGCACGGTCTCTTTCAATGTTACATATTTCTCTTTGCCGGCGTGCATGGCAGCATGGATTTCCTCGTCTGTCCAGGCAGTGTCTTTGCGTAACAGAAACTGTGCAAGCCGTTCCGGCTCCGATACACGGATACAACCATGGCTGAACGCACGCGATTCTTCATTAAAGAGCGACTTGGCCGGAGAATCGTGGAGATAAATATTATAGCTGTTGGGGAACAGAAACTTCACCAGCCCCAGCGAATTGCTGGGGCCCGGCTTCTGCCGCACTACAGGCAAGCCGCCGCGGTTACCCGTGATCTCCATATTATGACGCGCCAGGTAATTCTTATTACGCTGCATACCCGGCACAATCTCGTTACGCACAATACTCGGCGGTACATTCCAGTAAGGGCTGAATACGACGTACTTCACATCGCCATGGAATACCACTGTTTTATGCACGTTCTTCCCCACTACTACATTGCAGCTCCAGACAAGGCTGTCTTCCTGGTACACATGCAGCCGGAATTCCGGGATATTGACGATCAGATAGTCGGATGTAACCCGGATCGGAACCCAGCGGCTGCGCTCCATGTTCACCAGTATTTGGGAGATACGTGCAGCGATGGGGACATTCATGGCAGCTGCCACTCCCTTGCCGATGATACCGTCTTCGGCAAGCCCATGCCGGTATTGGAAGTTCAGCACCGCCTCTTGCAATGCTTCATCGTAAACATGACTCATCGTATCACCGGAGAAATCTCCCAGCAGCGATAAGCGCTTCCGGATTGCCGGGATCACCGGCATACTGTCGCCCGGCTTAACAGACTTTTGGGTCAGCACGATCTCCGGCCACGGCACAGCTGTAAGCCGCCGGTACAACTTCAGGAAAGTGCGTAAACGCTCATACTGGCGATAAACCGGTTCTTCCTCCGAAAACACATCCCCATCTTCTTTTAAAATACGATCCAGGTATTCCTGGTAAGATATCTTCTTGCGGGGCAGGAACCACTGGACGGCCTTGGCGGCCGTATCGCCCATCCCTTCCCAAACCGTATGGGCAAAGGCAAAATAACTGCTGGTGAGGAACAATTCCGTAGTAGCATAATCTGCACGGGACATATGATCCTGTATCAGGCTGTCCTGCAGTTGCTGATAAGGCAATTCCTGCATTACGCCTTCATCGCGGATGTTCCGTATCCTGTTCATGAGGTTATAGGCCGGCTCAATCAGCTCGTCGTCGTCAAACCAGGCATAGGCATACTGCCGGCCTTCGTAGAAGCGGTGTACATCATTTCCATAATCCCTGAATCGCGGATAGAGATGCAAAAAAGAATCAATTTCAGCGCTGTCAAGGATGACACCTGTCTGTGTGCTGAAATTACCACGGATACTTTCATTCCAGTCCTGTAAAAAATTATGCGTATGGGAATCCTCATCCTGTTTTTGTTCCGGCGCTTCGCATCCGCCCAATACAACCATACTACATAATAACCCTGACAGCGTATATTTTTTGAAAATGTATAATAACTCCATATGATGCGTGTATTTTTATATTCTCCGGAAATACCATAAATATATAATAAAAACATTGCCGGGAAAGCGATAAGTGCATCCGATACAAAAAACAAGGGCAGACCATCCGGCCTGCCCTGTGATCTGTTATATCAGAAGCGTGAGGCTATTCTTCCCCACTTTCGCCCTCTGCTTTCTTCATTTTTTCTTTCAGTTCGGCTAATGCCCCGAGATCGCCCAATGTTGCTTTTTCCACCTTGCTCTGTACATTTTTTACAGCTTTCTTGGTGTTTTCAGCCTCTGCACGGGCATCTTTGCGTACTGCCTCTTTCTCTTCTGCTTTTGTCTGTTCCCAAACGCGGGTATGAGAAACAAGGATACGTTTGTCGTTACGATCGAACTCGATGATCTGGAACGGCAGGGTCTCTTCAGACTCAACATTTCCGCCGGCTTCCTTACGCAGGTGACGGGCAGGGGCGTATGCCTCAAGTCCGTACTGCAGTTGTACCGTAGCACCTTTATCATCTTTCCTTGTAACGTGACCCTCATGCACGGAGCCGATGGGGAATACGGTTTCAAAAGTATTCCAGGGATCGTCTTCGAGTTGCTTGTGGCCGAGGGCCAGCTTGCGGTTCTCCTTGTCAATGCTCAGGATCATTACTTCGATCTCTTCGCCCACTTTGGTAAACTCGCTCGGGTGATTATAACGCTTGATCCAGCTCAGGTCGCTGATGTGGATCATACCGCCGATACCGGTTTCCAGTTCTACGAATACGCCATAAGGAGTGATGTTCTTTACAACGCCCTTGTGGCGGCTGTCCACCGGGAATTTATTTTCGATGGTTTCCCACGGATCTTCGGTCATCTGCTTGATGGACAGGCTCATCTTGCGCTCTGCCTTATCAAGCGTCACTACAACCGCCTCATGCTCTTCGCCCATTTTGAAGAATTCCTTGGCGTTGATCGGCTGTGAAGACCAGGTAATTTCGGAGACGTGCACCAACCCTTCCACTCCGGGGAGTATTTCGAGGAATGCACCATAATCTTCGATATTTACCACCTTGCCTTTGATGCGTGCGCCTTCGTTGATATCTTCTGCGAGATTATCCCACGGATGCGGGGTAAGCTGCTTCAGGCCGAGGCTGATGCGTTTTTTCTCATCATCAAAATCAAGCACTACCACATTCAGTTTCTGTCCGTTTTCCAGCACTTCGCCCGGGTGCGTTACGCGGCCCCAGCTAATATCTGTAATATACAGCAGACCGTCCACGCCGCCGAGGTCGATGAACGCACCGAAGTCAGTAACATTCTTCACAGTACCTTCCAGTACCTGACCTTTCTCGAGCTGGCCGATGATCACGCTGCGTTGCTGTTCGATATCGCTTTCGATCAGCGCCTTATGGCTTACTACAGCGTTGCGGATGGCTTCATTGATCTTCACGACCTTGAAGTCCATAGTTTTACCCACATACTGATCGTAATCCGTAACGGGTTTTACGTCAATCTGCGAGCCGGGCAGGAACGTTTCCAGGCCGTTCACATCCACGATCAGACCACCTTTGGTCTTGGATGTAATGGTACCGGTAACGACTTCACCCGTTTTGTAGAAGTCAACGATCTTCTGCCATGCACGGGTTGCCCGCGCCATTTTACGGCTGAGGTTCAGGTGACCGTTCCGGTCTTCCTTTTCCACGACCATCACTTCCACTTCGTCTCCGATCTTGAGATCAGGGAGATCGCGGAATTCGTTCAGGGAGATCAGTCCGTCTGACTTAAAGCCGATATTGATGATCGCATCGGTATTGGTCAGACCAACGATAACGCCCTGCAGCAGTTCAGTTTCGCCGATTTGTTTAAAGGTGCTGTCGTACACCTGTTCGAGTTGCTCACGCTTTTCTTTGGGATAAGAAGCAACATTGCGTTTGTCCACGCTCCAGTCGAAATCATCGTGGGCGCTTTGCGGTTGAGAAATGGTTTGATTTTCTTCCAAATTTTAGGTCCTCCTTTTGAGTAGATTTTTGGGAGGGCAAAGGTACGACACATTACCGGAAAAAGAAAAACAAATAGTTATTTAACATCTGCCACACCTCATATATGATATTTATTGAAATAAAATGGCAATATATCAGTTAATCGGGACTTCCCTCCAGGCTGAACAGGCTATCTACAAATTCTTCTTTATTGAAGATCTGCAGGTCTTCCATTTTCTCTCCTACCCCGATATATTTTACCGGGATACGGAACTGGTTGGCGATTGCCAGTACCACGCCACCTTTAGCAGTACCATCGAGCTTGGTGATGGCCAGCGCGGTAACATTCGTTGCTGCCGTAAACTGCCGTGCCTGCTCCAGCGCATTCTGACCCGTGCTGCCATCCAGCACCAGCAATACCTCATGCGGCGCATCCGGTATTTTCTTACCGATCACACGGTGTATCTTCCCAAGTTCATCCATCAGGTAAGACTTGTTATGCAGCCGGCCGGCGGTATCAATGATCACCACATCGGCATCCCGCGCCATACCGCTTGCTACGGCATCAAACGCTACGGAACTCGGGTCGCTGCCCATTTCCTTTTTCACGATCGGCACACCGGTACGCTCGCTCCATATGGTCAGTTGATCTACTGCCGCTGCGCGGAATGTATCAGCAGCGCCCAGCACAACAGATTTACCATTCTTTTTAAAATTATAAGCCAGTTTTCCGATCGTGGTGGTCTTACCCACCCCGTTCACACCGACTACAAGTATAACGTACGGTTTTTTATCCTGCGGCACATCGAATGTGGTAAATTCCGTACCCGGTGCATCGGTAAGCATACCCATGATCTCTTCCTGGAGAATACGGTTGAGCTGCGCCGTACCAAGATATTTATCTTTAGCCACACGGTCTTCAATACGCTTAATGATGGCGACAGTCGTATCGACACCTACATCTGCTCCTACCAACGCTTCCTCCACCTGGTCGAGCACCTCCTCATCCACTTTATCCTTGCCGGCAATAGCTTTGGTAAGCCGGGAGAAAAAGCCCTCCTTCGTTTTCTGCAACCCCTGGTCGAGCGCGTCTTTCTGCTCCTGCTGCTCTTTATTCCGTTTGAAAAGCTTATCAAAAAAACCCATGGCACATAATTGAAAATGGAGAATGGAAAATTGAAAATGAAGAATTAAAGTTGAAAGCTAAGTATTAATTATGAGGGATGTCCCTCATTATCAATTTTCAATCCTCAACCCTCATTCCTCAATCCTGAAAAATGAAACTGTTTCCTTCAGTCCGTCCATAAAACGTTGGGTAGGCTCATATCCCAGCAGTGTCCGGGCTTTTGAGATATCCGCCAGCGAATTCCTGATATCGCCTGCACGCGGCTCCCGCCATACCGGCTGATGCGCTATTCCCAGAATATCCCGGATGGATTCGTACAGGAAGTTGACACTGAAATTTTCTCCTACTGCAATATTATATACATTTCCGAATGCCTCCGGATTGTCACTCAGCATACTTTTAACATTCGCCTGAACTGCATTCTCCACAAAAGTAAAGTCCCTTGTCTGCAACCCGTCGCCATTGATATACACCGGCGTCTGATCAATGATCCCCTGCACAAACAAAGGGATCACCGCCGCGTACGGGCCATCGGGATCCTGTCTCGGCCCGAAAATATTGAAATAGCGCAGCCCGATCACCTTCAATCCGTACAAGCGGGCATACACATCGGCATACAGTTCATTGGTTTTCTTGGTGACCGCATAAGGCGATAAAGGGTTACCGGTACGCTCTTCAACCTTTGGCAGGTTGGGCTCATCGCCGTAAACGGAAGAGGAGGAAGCATATACAAAAGATCGCACGCCGGCATCCTTCGCAGCAGTGATCATGTTGACAAACCCCGAGATATTCACTTCGTTGGTCGTCACCGGGTCTTTCACCGAGCGGGGTACGGAGCCAAGCGCAGCCTGGTGGTTTACATAATCGACACCTGCACAGGCAGCGCGGCAGATCTCCGCATCGCGGATATCACCTTTGGCAAACTCAAATGCCGGATGGCCCGCAAAGAGGTCTATATTCTTCTGAAATCCTGTAGAGAGGTTATCCAGCACACGCACTTTCCCCGCGCCGTGATGCAGCAGGTACGCCACGATATGGGAACCGATGAATCCGGCTCCGCCGGTAACAAGGAATGTAGAATTGGTTATATCCTTTTGATGAAAGGTTTGCATTGTGTAATTTTAATTTAATTAGCCAATGAGCTAATGTGCTGATCTGCTAATGATTTCCTCACGAAAGACATTAACTAATTGGCTAATCAGCACATCAGCTCATTTAACTACAGGCTCCAGTAATCAAGCTCTTTGACCTTACCTCGGTATATACCTTTTACATCCACCAGCAAGGCTTTCGGCTTGGTAATGGAGCGAAAATAAGATTCGTCAAGCTGTGCATAATCTTCATGGTTCACCGCTACTATTACGGCATCGTAATCGGTATCAGTTCCTTCCTGCAGGCCGAAACCGTATTCATGCTGCAGCTCGTCGCTATCAGCGTAGGTATCCACTACGTGCACTGCCACATGGTATCCCTGCAACTCCTTCACCACGTCGGCCACTTTTGAATTGCGTATATCGGCCACATTTTCCTTAAACGTGCAGCCCATTACCAGCACCTTGGCATGCGCCACGTTTACACCATTCCGGATGATCGCCTGTACCGTCCTCTTGGCTACATAGGCTGCCATTTCATCATTGATCACACGTCCGGCGAGGATCACTTTTGAGTTGTAACCGAGCTGCTGCGATTTATACGTAAGGTAATAGGGATCCACGCCGATGCAATGGCCGCCCACAAGACCGGGGGAGAATTTCAGGAAATTCCATTTTGTGCCGGCGGCTTCGAGCACTTCAAATGTATTGATCTCCATCCGGTCAAAAATAATGGACAATTCATTCATCAGTGCAATGTTCAGATCGCGCTGGGTATTCTCAATGATCTTGGCCGCTTCGGCCACTTTTACGGAAGAAGCACGATGTACACCGGCTTTAACCACCAGTTCATATACACGGGCAATGACATCCAGCGCCGCTTCATCCGACCCCGAAACGACTTTAACCACATTTTCGAGCGTATGCACCTTATCGCCCGGATTGATGCGTTCGGGAGAGTATCCGTATTTAAAGTCCGTTCCTGCCTTTAGTCCGGACAAACGTTCTATTACCGGGAGGCAATCTTCTTCGGTACAGCCGGGGTACACGGTAGATTCAAAGACCACATAATCCCCTTTCCGGATCACATGGCCGATGGTTTCGGAAGCTTTCAGCACCGGCGTCAGGTCGGGGACATTATGCCGGTCAACCGGAGTGGGTACTGCGACGATGAAAAACTCGGCTTCTTTCAGCACTTCGAGATCATCTGTGAATGTGATATCACAATCCCGGAATGCAGATTCATCCAGTTCATTGCTGGGGTCAATACCCTGCCGCATCAGTGCGATGCGATCCGGATTTATATCAAATCCGATAACGGATATTTTACGGGCAAATGCCAGCGCAATAGGCAGGCCCACATAACCCAGACCGATAACGGCCAGTTTCACTTCTTTATTAAGCAGTTGCTGATACATAGGGGTAAATTGCGGTAGCGTCCATATATCAGGAGCGCCAAAACGGGGGCAAAATTAATATATAATGAGCGAACCGGCCAGAACTTTTTCATCCGGCCTGTTCCGGACAGCTTGTTGTACGCCTGTGCGAAAACAAAAAAGGAATACCTGCCGGCATTCCTTTGCTGTGCTGTGCGGGTATAACGCTACTCCTTTGTTGCGGGAGCTGATTGGGCAGCAGTCTTTTTGGCCGGACGCGCCGGACGCGACCTGCCGAAAGTCCCGATTGCTATCTTACCTTTTTTGGAGCGTTTATCGCCTCTTCCCATGACTTAATTGATTTAGTATGCAAACATAAAAAAAAGCAGGAGCAT
Organism: Taibaiella soli; assembly: GCA_040392625.1. Classification (GTDB taxonomy): domain Bacteria; phylum Bacteroidota; class Bacteroidia; order Chitinophagales; family Chitinophagaceae; genus JBEBVQ01. Next base: position 11,216 of record JBEBVQ010000014.1, read on the forward strand.
CTCCTGCTTTCATTTTCTGAATAATGATCTTATTTTCTACCGCTGCTGATCCTGGTAGAAAACTCTTTCCCCGCCTTAAACTTCGGCACCTTGCGTGCTTTGATCTTGATCACCTCACCGGTTTGCGGATTGCGCCCGTTGCGTGCAGCGCGCTCCGATACGGAAAATGTACCAAATCCTACCAGCGTAACACGGTCACCTTTTTTTAAAGCGCCGGTAACTGTGTTCGTAAAAGAATCCAATGCATCGTTGGCCTGAACTTTAGTGACGCCTGCATCCTTAGCAATTTTGTCAATTAATTCTGCTTTGTTCATAATTGGGGTGTGTTTTAGTTATTAAATAATTTTTTGAGTGATAAGCAAATATAATCAGTCTGGCCACACTTTCAAATATGTAAGAAAAAAATTTTTGGCCAAACCCCTTGATTTATCAGGATTGAGGATCATCCCTCACCCCTCATCCCTCAATCCTCATCCCTGGACAGCGTTTTCATAACAGTACGAAATGCAATGAATTGGCTGCCGAACCGACGCAAACCCTGCTCCCGCATGGCCGGGGCATGCTTCCGTATATAAGTGCCGTACTGATCTATATCCGCGCAAAAATATTGTACGGTAAAAGTTTCACCTTCCGTTTCATCCTGTTCCAGCAAACGGCAGAACCGGTAGCCTGAGAACAAGCCGGTACTCATCATTTCCGGGATATGCTCGGTATGCATCCAGTTGACCCAGTCGGCTGTTATAGCGGGTTCCGTTTTGATTGTAACGTTGTATATGATCATGACGTTAAAAATACGGCAGCCGGCGATTAATGGCAAGTGTCCGTTCATTCCTCATCTTTAAGAGGGCTGCATAACAAATTGGCTATGAATGATCATTGCCCTCTTTCAGAAAAAACAATTATAATGAATTAATCTTCAGGACGTGGATTGCAAGCTTACTTTTTTTCCTCGGACAATAGTGGTAAGAAAATCACAACTGCCTGTTCACCAGCCCCAATGTTAATCCGTCCAGTTGATAGATCGGCCTGTCGTCTTCTAATGCTGTATTGACGGGGTATTTCATATCAGAAAGCACTTTCACAACCATATCATATACTTCTTGTACACTAATGAGCTGCATGCAGATATTATTACCATTACACGGAGCTGTCTCAAACTCATGTACGCAAGGGCTGCAATAGACCCGCTTGTACACCACATGCGCATATCTGTTCATGCCATATTGCCCTGGAGCACACGGGCCGAAGAGACAGATGACCGGCGTTTCTGTACTAAATGCAATATGCATCGGGCCAGTATCATTGCTTACCATCAAAGTAGCATTACGGATCAGGTATATCAGCTCATCTATCGTAGTTGCTCCGGCGAGGCTGGCCACCTTTTCCGAATGGATGGTGTTTGCTATCTGATCGGTATATTCTTTTTCAGATTTACCTCCTATCAGCAGTATTTCGTGATCCGGGAAAGCCACGCGGACCATCCGTACGAGACTGATGAAATTCTGAGCATTCCACCTGCGTTCCAATCGTATGTCTGAAGCATTGGGATTAATAAGTATATAGGTACCTGAACGATGTTTATTCTCTACTTTTATATTTTTATGCAAGGGAAATAGCCTATTACCATCAATCCTGCAATACAAGAGTGCTGCCAATTGCAGGTACACATCTGAAATCGGGACATGAGGATTAAAAAACATCATCTGGGTATAGATGCCCATTCTGAAAGAACTTGAACGGAGATAAAAACCGATGCGGTTCTTTGAAAGCGTAAACAGTGTAAATAAGGTACTGAAATCCGAATATATCTCGAGATCAATGTACACGTCCGGCCTTTTCCTGACAAGGCGGACAAGCGCACGCAGACAGGACAAGCCAAACCTGCGCATATTACGATCGTCTAACGTAATGATCGTATCGACAAGGTCAATTTTTTCCAGCAGCGATTTATTGGCAACAGAACTGACAAAAATGATCTCCGCATCCGGAAAGCGGTTCCGTATAGCCTGCAGCATTGGGGTAGCCTGGATAATGCTCCCCATCCCCTTGAATTTACATACGGCAATTGTCTTGAAATCTTTATTCAGATTGTGATCTATAGACAAAAGTTTGCCTGCTATCCTGACGATAAAGTTCAACAGATAAGCAACCGGCTTGGCGATATATTTATCCAGCAGGATCTGACTGCGGGTATTCATAATCGGTTATCTTTATAAAATTCGATCTTATTCACCCGGCAGCTTTCCGGAGCTTCGACCTGCAGATAGTATGGTGATCGTACATGCCAAAGATAATGATTGCTGAGACGAAGCATATACGCTTTGTCTGCGGAGCTGGTCTCGAATGTAAAACGGCCGATGATTTCATCCCTGCCATCGGTTATATGGAGCGCTACCGTCTGCTCATCCTGCGGATTATCCAGCCATATCCGAACAAATACACCCTGCGCCCTGCCGGCGCTGTCATCAATAATATAAGATGTACGACCCTGGAAACGGTTTTCCGCCGGAACTGCCTGGCCGGTATATGTAAACGCTTCTTTCAACGTCCCTTTCCGCCACTCCTGTTCGAAATACCGGTTGATATAGCATGCTGCTTTTTTATACGCATATATTTTAGGCTTCGTCGCACCTTCGTCCTGTTGATAACCATTCCGTGAAAGATGCATGTCTTTACTGATCCAGATACTTCTGTTGCTCATGACAGCAAAAGGTTCATAGTGGCGATAAATGTATTCGGCGATGAGATAATACCTCATTGCATTGGGCACACCGTCGGTTTGATCCCACCAGTTGGGCGGATAATTGGAATAAACTACAACCGGAGCCTGCACCGGATCCACCTTTTTGAGATGCTGTATCTGTAAATAATCATCAACAGTATTCTGAAGGCTTTGACAAAAGTAAGAAGGCACCCTTCTCTGGCAGGCGTAATAGAGCGTGGGCGTATTGGAAAAATCAAGAAAAGTCTGACCGGGCTGCAGATGATGGTCAAGAAATGATTTGAATGCCGCATGATTTTGTGCTGCAAACTGTTCGTTGACCACGGTACGGCCCTGCAGCATAGTATCTTTAACATAATGGGGTATATCTGCCAGCGTCGGGCGGGTGAGCCATGTTTCCAGCCTGGATTCCTCTTTAGCTATCGGAAAATATTTAAGCGTGAAAATCAACAAAAAGGCTGTGGCGTAAAACGTTATATAAAAACGGTGGTGCGGCTGTTTCCGGAAATGATATACGATAAACAACGCGGTAGCGATAAAAAAGCTGGAAACAAGGTATAATTCGGTTTCTTCCATAAACCCGTGCCTGACAAGTCCGCGCTGAAAATTCGCCATAGCGAACAGGTAAAGGAAAAGGGCGGCATGCAGCATAAAATATCCGGTACTACCCGGAATATCTACGCGGGACCAAAGCAAATAAATAATGCGAAAAATAGCCAACAGGCTGATTACCGGCACAAGGACGTAATAAAAGTAAAACTGCTGGGAAAAAGTTTCTGATAAAGCCTTAAATCCGTGCGCCTGGTTTGCAGAGATATAATGGAGCACACTTCTGAAATGCCCCCATATATATTCAGGTGTACGGAATAATAACACCAGGCAGCATACCAGCAACATGACAGACAAGCATAATGCCATTGCCCGCGTCAGCGCCTGGAAATTAATTTTCTTTCTCCCTGTAATAAAGCATATAGGAATATACACTACCGCGGTAAATAATGCTGCTGCTCCGGTATCCAGCCGCCACAATATCAGGAACAGAATGGCTCCGGCCACCATCAGGTACCCGACCATATCCTGCCGCCGCAGCAGCCGTTGTATGGCAAAGAATAGAACCAATCCGTAAATAGCAAAAAAGACAAACAGCAGGTTCATGAACGGGAAAGTAAAAAGAAACAACAGCGGGGCAGCGGGATTCCTGAAAAGAGATAACAGGAAATAGTATAGCAGCAGGGACAGAATAAAATAATAAAAGGGGCTGTACACAATGAAGTCGTAACTACCATCGTATCCGAATATGCAGGAATAGACCGTTTCGAAAAAATAATCGTTCAGCATGTGAGCGCTCATGAAATCCACCAGAGGAAGCTCATGAAAATGAAAAATCCGCATAATAGCGTTTAGCGAGTTCGCTGCCTCGAACAACTCGACAGGCTGGTCAGCAACCGGCCGGTAGGCAGCAAACAGCAGGAGTGTACACAATACAGCCGGCCCATAGTATAATGAAAACAAACGCCGGACATTGTAATTTATTCTTTTTTTAGACCAATATAATCCCCAAAGAATACCTGAAAAAATGAATGCTCCGACAACCAGCCGCTTATAGGGGATCAGTAGCCCGCTATGGATTTTGAAATAAAAGAACAGCTCTACAGATAAAAAGATCAATACAGGTGCCAATGCCAGCGGAAGCGTCAGATTCAACAACCTTCGCATGGAGATACCGGTAGTTTTTCTTACCCATAACAAAGCTGCTCC